>DBCA01000007.1 GCA_002292805.1 Caryophanales bacterium UBA970 | reverse complement strand
ACGTGCGTCTTCACCAATTGATCTAAACTTTTGCTGGTGATGAGTGGTGTATCACCAGAAACTATTAACGTGGTACCTGGTTTTCCTTCGAGAAGTGGGGCGACTTGCATGACTGCATGTCCGGTGCCTTTTTGTTCTCTTTGCCAAACGACTTCGGAATGGCCTTCAACAACCTTAGCCGTTGTGTCTCCACCGTGACCTACAATTGTGATAGTTTTTTGTAGGTTGAGTGGTTTTAATGCATTGATAACATGCCCAACGAGTGGGACGCCTAATAAATCAAAAGCGACTTTGCTCTTGGTTGCATCTAAAGATTTCATTCTGGTGCCTTTTCCGGCTGCCATGATGATGCCAAATATTTCCATGTGAATAAGTTTCTCCCCTTACAATTATAAATTGTTTTGTGTTGGTTCTAACCCAAATAACGCTAAATATTGTTTAACGGTTATGGTTTCAGGTCTAGCGTTGGGTGCGATTCCAACTTGAGTTAACATACTCATAGCCTTAGGGCGATCTTTGGTAATACCTTCTAAATTATTGAGAATCGTTTTACGACGGTGAAGAAAAAGTTTCTTAATAAAATAAAAGAATGGTTTCGTTTCAGTAAGAGGTCCACTGTCATAACCTTCAATTGAGAAAATGACAGATTGGACGTGAGGTTCAGGATAAAATGACTGAGGATTGACTTCAAGAATACTCTGAATCGTTCCTATCGTCGCTAAAAAGATTGCAAGAGGTCCATATTCTTCATCTCCAGGTTTTGCTATCAATCTTGGTAAAACTTCTTTTTGAACCATCATGACAGCTCGTTTGAAATGTGAAAAATCTTTATATATTTTCTCGATGATTTCAGTGGTCATGTAATATGGTAAATTTCCAAGAATAATATCCATCGGTTCTGCACTTGATTTCAAAAAGTTTTGTCGATGATGCGTACCGGTTGGAAATTCCTTTTCTAAATAACGGTGAAAAGTTTGATCAATTTCATAAGAGGTATATTGGATATGTTGAAGTGGAAGTGACCGGGTAATCGCCCCTAATCCAGGCCCAATTTCCATAATTCGATCGTTTTTTCCTATTTTTGCACTTTCAATAATTTTTGAAATAACCTTTTCATCAATGAGAAAGTTTTGACCATATCGCTTCAATGGTGAGATGTTGAGTTGATTGAGTAATTGTTCAATGGGTTGGTAATGTTTCATAAGATAGATTTTACCTCATGAAATGAAATGCCGAGAAAATTTAATCGCTTCAACATCGTTTTCACGTTCGCTTGACCTAAATGAAAATGTTGCGACACTTTTAATCTTAAGAGAGAGGAAGATGGTTCTCCAACTAAACCAAGATCCTGCAAATCGTGCATCGTTATGGTTGGTTGAAGTGTTTGTTTTGCAGTGACTTTATGTTTTAAAGATTGCAAAAGATAAGCGGATTCAGCTTGCGCAACACCGACTTTGTGCTTTGCAATGGCTTGTTGCTTATCAAGAAAAATATGTGTTAATCCAGGAATGGATTGATCAAGTTTGTGTCGAATTTGTTCACCAGGAAAATCGGGATCGGTGAGGACGATAATCTCTTTACCTCTTGACTTAGCTACTTGAATAAATTGAATGGTTTCTTTGGAAACTGCTGAACCGTTAGTGATCACAAATTCCGCATCAACAAAAGGCATTAACTTTTGAACATCAGTTGTACCTTCCACTACCACAAGAGCATTTAAGTGTAATTTCATAGTGTTTTCACGTGAAACGCTTTTAATGTGTTTTGATATAAGATTGGTTCAAGTGTTTCTGCTGTGATTTCCAAGGTTTCGCAGACTTGTTTGAAAATGATAGGTAGGTTGGTGGGCGTGTTTTCTTTACCTCTAAAAGGGTGTGGGCTGAGATAAGGACTATCGGTTTCAATAAGGATACGATCGAGTGGGGTCGCTTTGAGGGCTAATCTGGCTTCTGTAGCGTTCTTAAAAGTAATGGGACCTCCAAAAGAAAGGAAGAAACCTAATCCAACAAACGCTTCTACCATGGATGCAGGTCCGGCATAACAATGCATGACCCCACCTTGTTTAACAGGGTAGGCTTTTAAGATGGGTAGGATGGCATCATATGCATCGCGACAGTGAATCACAATTGGTAAATTGAATTGATTGGCTATTTCAATTTGTTTGATTAGAAATTGAATTTGCAGTTGTTGTTCTTTGAATTCTTTTTTCCAATAATAATCAAGACCAATTTCACCAATCGCAATAATGGATGTTTTCGCAGATTGATATTGATTGATTATCCACTGAAGAGAGGAATGGTCTTGAACATCAACTGGATGAAGGCCAATTATCGCTTTGATTTTTGTGTTTTGTTTACTTAAATCAATCGCTTTTTGAGATGATGCTTCGTCCCAACCCACCACAAAACAATTGGAAACACCCACTTGATTAGCTTGTGACAAAACAGAAGTCCAGGAATCGATAAACTGATCTGCATTCAGGTGACAATGTGTATCGATTAATTTCATTATTTGCCAACACAAAAACGAGAGAAAATCTCTCCATCTAAGTTTATTTTTCCTTCTAATCCCAACAATCGTATGATTTCTTGATAAGCGAGTTGTAATGAAGAAGACAGCAAATCAGTGGTAAGGTTTTGCTTAGCGTCTTCGATGGCTTTTTGTAGGTGTTCACGGATTTGCTTTAACGACGCAAGTTGGCGAGTGTTATTGAAACTTGGTGTGTAATAATTCGCCTCTTGGATACCTAAGCGTTCAATCATCGCGTTTAATAATGGTTGGATGAGTTTGGTTTTGGCAGCGATATAAAGTCTTTCATGATTTTGTTTTTCAACCAAATCACTTTTGTTATAGACTTCAATAACCGGTTTGTCCTGCAAGATGGTATTGAGCTCTTGGTTTTCAAATTTACTTGGATTCGTTGCATCCAATACATAAATCACTAGATCAGCTTGTTGAACCGTCTCGATCGATTTACGAATACCGATCGCTTCAACCATGTTTTCGGTTTGACGAATACCTGCAGTGTCTAATATTTTTAGCACCACACCTTGTAAGTTTAATTCGGCTTCAACCACATCGCGAGTGGTACCTGCAATATCCGTTACAATGGCCTTTTCTTCATTAATGAGTGCGTTTAATAAGGATGATTTACCTACATTCGGTTTACCAATGATGGCAACCTTAATCCCTTCTTTAATGAGCCGACCTTTTTCCCCTTCGATAATTAAAGTATTAAGTTGCGTAACGATATCGGAACAATCCGTGATGATTTTTTCTTTACTTGCTTGCTCGATGTCTTGGTATTCAGGATAATCAATATTCACTTCTATTAGTGACAAGATATCTGCGATTCTTTGTCGAATTGGGTTAAGTTTTTCACTGGTTTTTCCTGTTAAAGAAAGTAAGGATAAGCGTTTGGCTTCAAGGGTGGTTGCTTGAATCACATCGTGAATTGCTTCAGCTTGAATTAAATCCATTTTTTGATTGAGATAGGCTCGTGAAGAAAACTCCCCAGGATTGGCACTTCTAGCACCTTTTGTAATCAACACTTCAATCAATTGTTGCGCGATTAAGGGTGAACCATGAATGATGATTTCTAATAGGTTTTCACCTGTGAAACTTTTGGGTTCGATGTATTGAATCACAATCGCCTGATCAATAATTTCACCTTCATAAGTAATGGTGCCTAAATGGACACCTCTTTCTTTTTCCAATGTTAGGTTCTTTGAAAAGATTGTTGAGAAGAATGAAAAGGCTTGGGGTCCAGATAAACGAATAATCGCCAACGCACTTTTGGTTGGTGGCGTGGCGAGTGCGACAATGGTATCTGTGAATAGGTTCATGGATTAAAAAAGCCCTTTCGGGCTTTGGTTATGCAATATAGCGAATGCAAATCGCGCGACGGGCTCCTTCGCCCACACTTTCAGTTTTAACATTGGGCATGCCAGTCAGTGCGTTATGCACCATTCGTCTTTCGTCGGCAGGCATTGGATCTAATGTGATGTCTTGTTTGGTGCGAACTACGTCTCTTGCAAGTCGTTTTGCAATAGAAATTACTTTATCGTATTTAATTTCTTTGTAATCATTAATATCTAACAAAATACGGAAACGTTTTTTAAATTTACTAGAAGTGGCGAGGCGCACTAATTCATTTAATGCTTGTAACGTAACACCATTCTTACCAATCCGAATTGGGTTTCTTGAGGTATCTAATGTTATGTTGATA
>DBCA01000116.1:2814-6428 GCA_002292805.1 Caryophanales bacterium UBA970 | reverse complement strand
GCAGTCAAACCGTCGCCCTTGCGGTGATCAAGACCGGTCAACCTCATGAGGCATTTCTTGAAGAGCTGATTGTCCGTAAAGAGCTTGCCGATAACTATTGTTTTTATAATCCGCATTATGATTCATTTTTGGGATTTCCTGATTGGGCCAAAAAGACATTGAATGCCCATCGATCGGATAAACGAGAGTATGTTTATTCATTAGAAACTTTAGCCAAAGGAATCACTCATGATGATGCGTGGAATGCTGCCCAAATCCAAATGGTTAAGTCCGGATATATGCATGGATACATGCGGATGTATTGGGCCAAAAAGATTTTAGAATGGACATCAACCCCTGAAGAAGCGCTTCAATTTGCCAATACCTTAAATGACCAATTTGAACTCGATGGTCGAGACCCTAATGGTTATACAGGCACGGCTTGGGCGATTGGTGGGGTTCACGATCGACCCTGGCAAGAACGGCCTATTTTTGGCATGATACGTTACATGAATGCGGCAGGATTAAAAAGAAAATTTGATATTGGTGCTTACATTCGTCACTGGTTAAATGTTGAAATCAAGGTAGAATAAAGATGATGGATATTAAATTATTTAATGGTCTGCATGATAAGTTAGAAACCTTTGTCCCGATTCATCAAGGTCAGGTGACCATGTATGTATGTGGACCGACTGTGTATGATTTTGTTCACATTGGTAATCTTCGTCCAGTCGTTGTTTTCGATGTATTAAAGAAACTCTTGATTGCTTTAGGCTATCAGGTTAAACACGTCTCGAATTACACAGACATTGATGATCGCATCATTGAAAAAGCAAAAAAAGAAAATCTCGATGAAAAAACCATTGCCAAGAAATTCATCAAAGCTTACCAAGCAGATGTTGCAAACATGAATGCCTCATTACCCGATATGACTCCAACCGTCACAGAACATTTACCGGCAATGATTGAATTTATCCAATCGTTGATGACGAAAGGTTTTGCTTATAAGACACCAAGTGGCGACGTTTTTTTTCGGGTCAGAAAAATCAAAGATTATGGGCGACTATCTCATGTTGATGTGAATGAAATTAAAGTCGGTGCACGCGTTGAAGAGAATCAAATTAAAGAAGATCCATTGGATTTTGCATTATGGAAACATACCACCGAAGGAATTACGTTTCCTGCTCCTTTTGGTCATGGTCGACCGGGGTGGCACACGGAATGTGTGGTGATGATTCAGGAAACGTTTAAACAACCTCTGATTGATATTCATGGCGGTGGCTTTGATTTAAAATTCCCTCATCACGAAAATGAAATTGCTCAGTCACTAGCGATGAACCAAACACATCTTGCAAATTATTGGTTACACAATGGTTTCATCAATCTGAATGCTGAAAAAATGAGTAAATCCACCGGCAATATCTTTTTAGCGAAAGATTTTTTATCGACCTATGAAGGTCCTTTACTTCGTTATTTGTTGTTGGCAACGCATTATCGAATGCCTGTGAATATCACCTCAACCATCATTGAGAACACGCAACAAGAACTATCCAAATTACAAATCGCCGTTCAACAATTAGCGACGTTCATCCAACTTCATGGTGGTCAACTCACCAACAAATCTTTGGCTGCACCCATTGAATTTTTACAAGCATTATCCAACGATATCAACACGGCCAACGCCTTAACTTACTTGCATCAATATGTCAAAATCACCAATGGTTTTCTTCGAGAAAAAGCACCATCAGTCAACGATTTGCTTCATCGTTTCTTTACAATTCAAGCGATGTTGACTATACTTGGTTTATTCATTTCTTTTCCGATATTGACCAAAGAAGATCATCAGCTATATAAGGACTATTTGTCTGCAAAACAAGCTCAGGATTTTCTTAAGTCCGACACGATTAGAGATGCATTAAAGAAACGTTTGATTTTGATTTAAACCATAGGGAGCACCATGATGAACATCTTCACTGTCACGACACTCGACGAATTACTGGTTGATTTTCTCAACGGATTCTTTCCACCTTTTGGAAATTTTTTGTTAAGTATTTTATCCTTAGTCATGGCAACCGTCTTAGCTGGATTGATTGGTTATGAACGTGAATATCATGGTCACTCGGCAGGATTAAGAACGCACATTCTTGTCGCATTAGGGTCTTCATTAATCATGCTCTTATCCATTTATGGGTTTGGTGATTTCAATCTTGATCGAGATCCTGCCCGGTTAGCGGCACAGGTTATCACAGGTGTTGGTTTTATTGGTGCTGGAACCATCATTCAAAATGGTTTTGATATCAAAGGATTAACCACGGCCACCACGTTATGGTTAGCGATGGCGATCGGTTTAGCAGCTGGCGCTGGGCAATTTATTTTGGCAGCCTCAGGCGCGTTGGTTGGTTTATTCACGTTAACGATGTTAAGAAAATTTGAAAGTTACATTAATCGTAAAGCTCCAAAAGTTTTTGTCTTGGTCAAAGATAATACCCCAGTGTTAAAAAACCTTCATGAATCTGCCCGAGAAATGCGAGTAGGAATTCGAAATATTGATTCGCAAATTACCACCTACCAAGGTGCTAAAGTGTTAAGAATTACCGTGACTTATTCGCAAATCAATCATGCGACTGCATTAACCTTAATCGAGGACATTAAACTACGAATTAATCCCATTGAAATCACGACTTCTTTCCATGGCGAATAAGTTGAAACAACCTTAGGATTTTTAAACGATTTAGTCATGGAACAATATCGCTACGGGAAACACGCAGTTGAATCAAGTATTCGTTCAGGGAATGTAACGAAAGTTTTTTTAAGTACCAACTTTAAAGACCCAGTGATTCTTGCTTTACTTCAACAAAAAAAATTACCTGTAGAAAGGATAGAGGATGAACGTTTACAAAAACTGGTGGATCGAGCAAATCATCAAGGGATTGTAGCGCAAGTTAAACCTTTTCTATACACCGAATGGCTGCCATTTATCAAACGCTTGGCGACCAAAGAACAACCTTTACTAGTGTTGTTAGATGGTATTGAAGATCCGCAAAACCTAGGTGCCATCATTCGCACTGCCGTTGGTTATGGCGTCGATGGTTTGATCATCAAAAAAGATCGCCAAGTTGAAGTCACTTCTACGGTTGCTAAAATTGCCAGTGGTGCACTCGATCATCTACCAATCATTCAAGTGACCAATTTATCGCAAACCATTGCCACATTAAAAGAAAATCGATTTTGGGTTGTTGCCACTTCCTTAGCAGAATCTCAAGATTATCGAAGTGTAGATTACCGTGGTCCGATTGCGATTATCATTGGACATGAAGGCCAAGGCATCACAAGATTGGTGTTAGAAAACAGTGACTTTAAAGTTAAAATTCCTATTCAAAACCTTGATTCTTTCAATGCTTCTACCAGCACTGCCATCTTATTAGCAGAAGTATATCGACAACGTTTTCCTCTCAAGTAATCTTGTATTCATGCTAGCGATATCTGATGATGAAATTGTTTTTTTAGTGCGGGGTAAACAACCAGAAGCCTACTTACTTTTGTTGGAGCGGATGCAATTAAAACAAGATCGGTTGATTCATAAGCTTCTCTACATGCATCGGTATTGTGGATTGGATTATGATGATTTAAAAATT
>DBCA01000116.1:639-2783 GCA_002292805.1 Caryophanales bacterium UBA970 | reverse complement strand
GGCGATTGAATCGTATGATCCTCATAAAAATATTTTTGATGCCTATTATCATTTCTTACTGCAAAGAGAATTAATCAACGAATTAAAAAGATTTAGTAGTGACAATCAAAATTTAATTAATACTGCCCTCTCGTTAGATTACGAAATCGAAGACGGGTCGTTCCTTAGTGATCTTGTTGGGCAAAAAGATCAGCAATTAATTGCCATGGTTGAAGATCCTTTTCATCAGTTGCTTGAAGGTGAAGACCATCAACTTAGCGTCAAAGAAAAAGCGATTTTAGCCTATCTAAAATTAGGATACAGTTTTACTGAAATCGCAAAGATTCTTGGTGGACATTACCGGCAGATTTCTAAAATTGCCAAAACGTTATTAGCTAAACATCGTGATTAATTCAAATGGATTTCATTGACATTGTAAAGCCCTCTTGTTATATTCAATGTAGCTTAGATGAGAAATAGGAAATCCCGATGCGAAAAAACATTATTTTAATCTGCACTGTATGCTTAGCACGGAATTACCAAACATCAAGTAAAGGTAGTGGCATTGCTGATACACGTTTGGCGTTAAAAAAATATTGCTCAACTTGTAATCGCTCAACGTTACACCAGGTAAGTAAATAAGGAGTGTTATGAACGTCAAGAAATTTTTTCAAGAAGTTGTTCGAGAAGCTAAACGAGTTCGCTGGCCAGAAACCAACACGTTGCTATCCTCGATTTTTATTGTCATTGTGATTACTGTTTTTTCTGCGTTTGCACTCACCCTTGAAGATTTAGCAGTCGCTGAATTACTCGGACAAATTCGTGCTGCGTTTGAAAGTTTGAGATAAGGAATATTCACATGGAACAACCAAATACAGTTCAACCTACCATCCCGGTGGCGAATGGCGATAAACAATGGTATGTTGTCAGTGCTTACGCCAGTCACGAAAATAAAGTCGCCGATAATTTAAGACGCCGCGTCAATTCGATGACCATGGAAAATTTTATTTTCCGTATTCTTGTGGTCGAACAAGAAGAAGCTGTTTTTAAGAATGGCTCTCCAACTGGTAAAAAGAAATTACGCAACGCCTATCCAGGTTATGTATTCATTGAAATGGTCATGACCGATGATTCTTGGTATGTGGTTCGTAACACCCCAGGGGTTACTGGATTCGTTGGATCTTCCGGTGGTGGGACCAAACCCATTCCGGTCACACCAGAACAAATGGAACCAATCCTTAAACGGATGGGGATGGTGGATGCTGGCATGTATGACCGTTATGCCATTGGCGATCATGTCAAAGTGATTCATGGCCCACTTGAAGGAACCGAAGGTAAAATTGTCACCATTGATAAGGCCTCTGGTCTTGTGAAAGTGGAAACCGTTTTCTTCGGTCGCTCAACCTCAGTTGAAGTTGATTTCTCAGAAATCGAAAAAATTTAGTTTCAATATTTGTTTCAATAAAAAAGTTTGGATGACTCCAAACTTTTTTTATTTTGATTACTTATTAATTGAATTAGAGAAGGTGATGATATCTTTATTTTTCCCAATGACGTAGATGATATCTTTCGCCTCCACAGATTCTTGGGCTTTAGGAATTTCGGGAATGATTCCTTCAATGTCTTCGGGGTTCGTTTTGCCTTTTGTCTTTTTGATGAGCACGATGTTGATATTAAATTTATTTCGCCAATCAAGATCGATTAATTTTTGAGTTTTAAAGTTGACCGGAATGGTTAAAGCAGACACTGAATAATAACGATCAAAAGCAAAATATTGACTTAAATTACTACCAGAAAGTTTAAAGGCAAGTGAATAACCTGCATCTTCCGTAGGATGAATAATTTCATGAGCACCGATTTTCGTTAAGATAGGGGCATATTCTTCATTATCAACTCGGACAACGATATGTTTAATTTTTAAGTCTGATAATAAAGCAGTCGTGATGATTGCGTCATGTAAATTATCTCCAAACGTTACAATCGCCACATCAACATTCTTTACACCCACCTCTTTTAAATTTTCAAGATTGGTGCAATCCGCTTTAAATACCGATGCGGTCTTTTTTTCAAGCATCTTCACGCGAGCTTCATCCCGATCAATACCAATAACCTGTTGGTTATTTTCAATCAAAGCATTGGCAATACTAAGACCATATTGTCCTAAT
>DBCA01000116.1:226-607 GCA_002292805.1 Caryophanales bacterium UBA970 | reverse complement strand
GGAGCCATACTTTATCCTCCTACCCAATGGGTACAGTTGCTTCCATATATTGGACATCACTTTGTTCTGTCCATGAAAGTTTATCTGCAAATACAGAAATCGCGGATATCGGACCGATTCGGCCTAGTAACATCACCACCATGAGGATGACTTTTGATGGGTTCGCTAAATAAGGGGTGACACCTTCTGAAAAACCAACCGTACCAAATGCGGAAACAACTTCGAATAATAAAGCAGTGCCTGTTTTCAATCCTTCTGGATAACTGGTGTTAAATTGTTCAATGTATTCAATCGTCATAACCGTAAATAGTATGAAAACAATTGAGATGACGACTAAGGCCATTGATTTTAAGATGGATTCAATAGAAAAAGTTCTTTTAA
>DBCA01000116.1:0-220 GCA_002292805.1 Caryophanales bacterium UBA970 | reverse complement strand
TGAACTTTTTTACCGGTGATTAATGCCCAAATGGCAAGAAAGACGATAAAGGTTGTGGTGGTTTTTATCCCACCACCGGTTGAAATTGGGTTTGCACCAATGAACATCAAGACCATGATGACAAATTTACTGGCATTGGTTAAGTCACGAATACTGACGATCGTCAGTCCAGCAGTTCTTGATGAAACTGATGTGAACAAGGCTAAATCCAAACGTAGAA
>DBCA01000111.1:3086-8343 GCA_002292805.1 Caryophanales bacterium UBA970 | reverse complement strand
AACCGTGATTGTTGACGTTGAAACCATTCGTAAACACTTTGTCCATTAAGAAATCCATAAGCATCATAAACAAGGGTGTGTTGACACGCTGGACACACCAGGGTGTTTTGTTTTGCTTGTAAACCTTCATATAGACATTCTGGGCATTGATAAAGCAATGGTTCTAAACCTTGAATGGGTTGAACACGATAAGACCATTTTTCCTCACGATTAAAGGCTCCGGTATTAAAATAAATGGCTTTCGAGACTTTTTCATAAATTTGAGTCTATTCAAGTTGAGATAAAGATTCACGGTCAAACAGTTGCGATAATTCAACCTGCACGTTGCCTTTGAATTTTCGTTTTGACCATGGTGGTGAGAACAAATATGCATTTTTGATCAAACACACATAAACTGGAACGTTTGCTTTTTTTAATAGTTTTGCGATGGCGTAGGGTGAAGGTAGGCTGGTTCCATGATAACTGACTTGCCCTTCAGGATAAATGCAGACAATGCCTTGTTGCTTTAAGATTTCAAAGGTTGATTTAATCGCACCAAGATCGCTTTCAAACATGGTTTTAGGGATCGCACGTCCGAGTTTAAGAAAAGGTCGGCGATGAGGTTCCTTAAACATTTTTGCTGCCGCCAAATACGTCACCCTTCTTGGATATAGGGCTGATGTGGAAAACATATAGTCCATAAATGCATTGTGATTTCCCAACACAATCGCCGGACCTTTGATGTTTACCTTTTTAACAATTTTCAAACCTAAAAAAAATGTGTAAATTTTTATCAGACCCGCTAAGACTAACCAAACAAAGAGATTGGGTTTTTTCATCTTGACTTACTCGAGAACTTTCACGATGGTGTACCCTATGGTTTCTTGATAGGCTTTTTTCATCATCTTGATTAAGACATCACGGTCAACATCCGCAAGGCGTTGCAAATAAAGGCAGCTTTTTCCCGTTTTGTGTTGACCAAGTTTTTTCAGTTCTGGATAATTCTCAAGTGTAAATGATAAATATAAGGTGATCGCTTGTTTACGATTGGATAATCCTAAAATAGGCATGTATCCATCATTGCCTGTTGGATAGCGATAATAGAGCCGACCAAACCCAATGATTGAACCCCATAATTTTGGTTTTCTTTGGGTTATTTTTTCCATTTGAGAAACAATCCAAGTGATATCTTGTTTTCGGGGTTCTGGAATGTTTTCCATATAGGATTGGATAGAGGTGTTGGTGATATCAAGGGGCATGACTTCACTATACCAACCCTTCCGCATTTTGCAAAAAATGAAAAAGGCATTTTGTCATATAATAATCTTATGAATAAGACTACCGATATTGGAGAAAAACTCCGTTTACTTAGAGTGAAAAGAAAAATCAGTCAGGCTCAATTAGCCAAGGCTATTTTTGTTAAAAACACCACCATCAGTAATTGGGAAAATGGTTCAAGACAAATTCACATCAATAATTTAAAACTAATTTGTGTTTATTTTGATGTTCCTTTAAATTATTTCTCCGATCAACCTAACCAAGAGACCATTCAAAAGAAATTACCAATGCGCCCAATCATCGCTGCCAGTGCAAGCGTCGCATTAGCTGTAAGCTTAGGGGTTGTCTTGCTTGGTGGTCCGAATGGCATCTTAAACGATGCTTGTTATGGTGAAGAGTTCTGCTTTGTGATTGATGATCCTTCAATTGTGTCAGAATTACAAACCCGTAACATCAATGGCGGACTCATGACCAATGTTGAAATTGATTTGGTGTATGAACATTTAGAACAATTTCTATTAGACGAAGAAACTGACATTAACCAAGGGATGGTGGCGATGTTAAATTTACTTGGTTATCCAGAACCAGAAATGTACTACCCGCAACGGATGCTTTATCACGATGATGGAGGTGGCATACCCAACACCATCTTTGATTTGCGTGCGCTCAATGAAGAAAACCTCCAGTATTTTATTCATCAAAGCGATAAATACATCGTCTATAAAATCGGTCCTGGTCGATTCTCATATGAAGTGTATGCAAATAGATCCTACAACCTCACCATCGACTTATCCGTGAACGCTTTTTATTGGAATGATGTGAAATTCATCCCACCCCTAAACGTCCTAGAACGTTTCAAAAACAATGAAGTCAATAACCAAACCTCTACCATCATCGACATGGAAGACATGATCTTCATCGAAGATCTGAGTGTTTTTCAAAGCACAGAGTCATTCTTTATGGGTGAACACACCTCTGGTTCGATTGGGTTTTATCACAAACTCACCAAACAATTTTATTCAGGCTACATCCTTGGCTCTTATGGTATTCACGGGGTGGATTTTGGCATGACCTTTCAACATCGTGTGGGTATTCAATCGGGAAGAGAGTTTCGGTTTGAGTTTATCAATGATTTCGATGGAACTTACGAAGAATTTCCTAGTTTCGTTCTTAATTTAGAAAATATTGAACCTAATGATCTTGGGGGTGGTTTCTCCAATGATTTTGCATTATTTAATGATGAGATTACCCCATTGTTTTTAGCGATGGGTGATCGCCCGCTTAAATTTTATCTTAGCTTTGACTCATAACCTAAGGAGGTTGATGTATGTCTTTTCAAACTTATCTCGATAACATTCAAGCACTCACGGGGAAGACTCCTGATGCCATTAAACAAGATGCAATCAAAAGCAAAATTTTAATCACAGGATTAACCGCAACAGAGTGGATAACCTGGTTGGCAAAAACTTATCAGTTAGGCCGTGGTCATTCTATGGCACTTTGGAAATACTTTGTTGAGAAAGAATGGATTAAACCGACGAAGACCTTACTCAAACCAGGGAAGAAAAATTCAAATACTTAGATTAAAGAGTCTTTTTTGCAAATGATTTCGAAATTAGTGATATATTGTTTAATCGAGGAGAAAATTTATGAATAAATTAGTTAGCTTCAATCTTAAGATGGGGATTGTCCACCTTGTTCAAGGGATTGCCTTGCTTGTGCTTGCTTTGACCGTGCCTTTGTTTCGCGATTACCAACCCTCAATCTATATTTTAGGTCGCTTCTTTACACAAGATGCTCTACCCTACTTTGAATTTGAAAAAGTGTTGTTTGAACTTCCAGTTGCCATCCTAGCTGCTTCATTTATCTTATTCAGCGCCTTGTTCCATTTTTTAATCTCCGTCCCATTTAAAAAACAATACCTCGCCAATATTGAAAAAGGGATTAACCCATTACGTTGGTATGAATATGCTTTCTCTTCTTCAATCATGATTGTGTTGTTATCGATCCTTTTTGGCATCACCAGCATCGAAGGCTTATTGGGTGTGTTTGGGATTAATGCGGTGATGAATTTACTTGGTTTACTCATGGAAAAGATGAATCCACCAACCAGAACCAAAACCGATTGGACTGCGCATTATGTTGGTTGGATCGCGGGATTCCTTCCATGGATTATCATCCTTTTCTATTTACTTAACTTTGGTGATTTATCGTTATTGCCTTGGTTTGTCTTACCTGGCTTATCTTTCTACTTCTTGGTCTTTAATCTCTTTGCCTTTAATCAAATTCTTCAATATGCCCGTATTGGCAAATGGAAAGACTATGTTTATGGGGAAAAGAGCTATGTCTGGTTAAGTTTAATTGGTAAATCCACCCTTGCTTGGTTAGTATTCTTAGGCATCGTCCTTAATTAATTACTTACTTCATTACACAAACAAAAAGAGGGTGTTAATCACCCTCTTTTTTATTCAACCAAATCAATAGAAACGTCAAAGAAGATGAAACAATCTCAAAGGATTTATTTAACTGCTTTATCTTTTTTGACAATGCTTACTTTTTTAACCGATTGGTTAAGGTATACAAGAAGCTTTAGGGTTAAGAATAACGCGATGGCAATAATGAAGAAATCAACCACACTGGTGATAAATAAACCATACTCCAAGACAATCGCGTTCTCTGAAAAAACATAAATTCCTGACAGTTCGTCATAGGTTGCCGTTCCTCGTAACAAGATAAACAACTGGGTCAGCGAGGTCCCCCCAAGTAGTGAAATAAACGGGGTAATGATATGGGTGACCAAACTCTTAATGATGTTATTAAACGCAGTCCCCATGACCAAGCCTACCGCTAAATCAATCGCGTTACCTTTATTAATAAATGCCTTAAATTCTTCAATCGACTTTTTCATGTGATTAACCTCTTTCATTCATTGTAAAAGATTTTGGAGAATAAGATAGAATTGATAACAAAAAAACTAGATACATTTAGTAGACATTGAAAATTATGAAATGGTTGCCTTTAATTCAAGCAATGCCACCGTCTCGACGTGGAATGTTTGCGAAAACATATCGACAGGCTGGACATACTTCACATCGTAGGTATCCGATAAGTATTTGATATCTCTTGCTAAGGACGATGGTTCACATGAAATATAAACCAATCGTTTCGGTCTGATAATTTTTACTGATTTAAGAAATGGTTCTTCGCATCCATTGCGTGGAGGATCCACAAACAATACATCATAGTTTTTTCCTTTAGCCGCTCGCTCCACTAAGTATGGCGCAGCATCGGCTTCAATAAAGGAAACATTACGAATCTCATTTAATTTTGCATTCTCAATTGCATTCAACACAGCATCTTTAACAATTTCAACCCCAGTGACATGCTTGGCTTGTTTGGCAGCAAGTAAGGTAATGGTTCCTACCCCGGAATAAGCATCCAAGACGACATCATCTTTGGTCAGTTGAGCGACTTCTAACGCCTTCGCATAAAGCTTTTCTGTTTGATATGGATTCACTTGAAAGAAAGATTTCGCAGCAATCTTAAACTTTAAACTAGATATTTCATCTTCAATATAGCCATCACCAAAGAGAATATGTTCGCGATAGCCAAGCACCACATCGGTAAATTCTGGATTGATATTTTGTACAATCGTGCGAATGTTAGGAAAGCCTTTAACCAACGCATCCACAAAGATTTGTTTTTCTGGGAAGTTTATTTTTCCCGTAACAAGCACGACCATCAGTTGATTCGTAACAATCCCTTTGCGGACCATGACGGTTCGCATAAACCCTTTACGATACTTTTGTTCGTAAGGTTCAATGTTGTGTTCAATGCAGAGTTTCTTAATTAAGCGAACAATCTGATCAGCTTCCGCGTTTTCAATCAAGCATTCATCAATATCAATGATGCGATGACTACCTTGTTGATAAAGACCTGCGATTAAATTGCCACGTTCATCTTTGCCAAAAGGAAATTGGACTTTGTTGCGGTAATGTAA
>DBCA01000111.1:0-2981 GCA_002292805.1 Caryophanales bacterium UBA970 | reverse complement strand
CGTAATTGTTCTTGATAGGACAAATGTTGCAATTGGCAACCACCACACACTTCGTAATACTGGCAAGGTGGTGTGACCCGTTGTGGTGACGTGGTGATACGTTTGGTCACTCGACCTTCTGCATATTTACCGCGATGGTTGGTGATGACAATTTCCGCTTCTTCTCCAATTAATAAATATGGAATAAAAATCGGAAGGCCTTCGTGTTTAATTACGCCTTTTCCGTCATGCGTATAGTCGGTGCAAATACCTTTGATGTGTCGATCAGGATTCATATTGAAACACTCCTATTACTGGGTAATGATCGGATGGTAAACGACCTAGACTCAACTGCCTATCAACCATCACCTCGTTAACTTGGAAAAAGTGTTGATAAAGTAAATGGTCGATTTGTACACTTCCTTGGCCACCTTGAAAATCGTGAATGGTTGGTCCGTGGTCTGGGGTTAACGCAAATTCAAAATCCCGCGTACGATATTTTTGAATGACGGGTATTTCTTCATTAAAGTCTCCACCTAAGATGGTGGGAATTCGTTCAGGGAAGTTTTGAATAAAATCAAAAAGAACTTTCTGATTGAGGTCTTTGGCCCGTTTGGATCGATAGGCCAAGTGGGTATTCACAAATCGGAACTTGATGCCACTGGTGTGTTGTAACACCACCATCGAGGCAATCCGTGGAAACCCCTCTTCTACATCCATGGAACCAGGCGTTCGCGGGGTTTGACTTAACCAAATGGTATCAGCGAGTTTAATACGCCAATCTTGTTTACGATAATAAATTGGACAACCTTCCCCTTGTGAATCTGCATTTCGACCAACATAGTAGTAACCATAGACATTTTCTATTTTTTCCAAATCTTTTAACATCGCAGGGGTGGTTTCTTGAAGCATCAAAATATCGGGCTGGTGTTTTTCAATCATTGCTTTCACAGAAGGAATTCGAAATCGCCACTGATTGTCACCATCCACCGGGACATCGATTCTTACATTAAAAGTCATCACTTTGATTTGCATGCAATCATATTATACTTACTCTAGAGGTAACATGTATGAAATGTCCAAGTTGCGGTCGCGAAACTCAAGACCAAACTAAATACTGCGGTTTTTGTGGTGCAGAGATGAATAAACCCTCTTCAAAAAAAGAAAAACCGATTGAACCAGAAGTCATGGAAGAAAAGGATGTCAAAAGAGACCAATCTCAATCATCCAATCCTCAAACAGAACCCAAATCAAAACTCGTTGCAGGCTTACTTGGCATCTTTGTGGGCAGTCTAGGTATTCATAATTTCTACTTAGGTTATAACGATCGCGGGGTTATTCAATTGTTGTTAACCACCCTAGGTTCTTTCCTCTTGTTTGGACCTATTGTCGCAACGGTGTGGGCGTTGATTGAAGCTGTTCAAATTTTAACAGGCACGATTACCACGGATGCAAATGGAACAAAATTAACTGACTAACTTTTTATAGTCTACGATATACCAAACCAACATCATCACACTCAAGACCATGAATACATAATTACCAATCGCACCTGGTGCGGTTTGCACGGTTTCAAATGGTTTGAATTGACCAATGAGCCATCGTGATGCATATTCAATCAACAATAATAACCAAGCAAAGGGTAACCATTCTTTTCTTTTTATCAGAATATAAACATAAACCAAGCTAGATAAGAGTTGGGATAATCCCCATAAGGCAAACATGCCAATAACGACCGCTTTGGCTTCCTCTGAAAATGAATCCAAAGGAATCGTCGCGATCAATTGCGCCCCACCATCAGGAAGAAAGATATGTAATAAGCTTCGTACAACACCTACAAGTGTAAAGACTGTGATCAATGCGAAACTTAAGCGAACATACAAACGTTGAAGATGAAGTTTTTTTGGAAATAATGTCATGGTGGTGTTCATTAGTAATTCTTAATGAAGCGTTTTGCTAACGCCACCCATTCTTTCATATAAGCAAACCGATGATGGAATTCTTCAAGGGAAAATTCACTATAGGCAACGTCATCACTTCCCACTGAAAATCCATGTAACCCTTCTGGATAAACATGCAAAGCAAAAGGGACATTGTGTTTTCTTAACGCTTCTGCAAACATCAATGCGTTATCGACATGAACAATCGCGTCGTCTTGGGTGTGAAAGATAAAACAAGGTGGGGTTTTGTCTGTCACATGTAATTCTAAGGACACTTCCGCGGCCATTTCTTTGGTGATATTGGGACCCAGTAAATTCATTAACGACCCAAGATGACGGTATTTGATGTCTGAGGTGATGGGGGCGTAGGCAAGAACCCCAGCATTCACCAAGTTTGGATAGGTGGTCATGATCGTCGCCGCAAAATGTCCGCCGGCAGAAAACCCAACCAAATAGATTTTACTGACACGAGGATCTTTTCGAAGTAATTCCAACAACGCTTTTGCCTCAAGGTGGGTATGAGGGTGAAGTAGTTTTTCCTCACGGTAATAAAAAATACCTGAGTGATAACCTTCACAGTCAAAAGCTTTAACAACTGGCTCCGCTTCTCGCCACGACGTGTATTCGTAGCCGCCACCAGGCAGAACAAGTAAAAGGGGTCTACGTTCGTTATCCCGCCAGTTAAGATCAATAAAGTTTTTCGTTTGATGATGTAATTTCATTTAAATCTTTTAATTTATTATAACAAGTTCTTATCTAATCTTACGAATGAATGACAAAAACAACCCCTTTCTAGAAGGAAAAATCAAGTATAATAAAACCATGAAAGATGAAACCGTTCTCCTTCATAAATTTAAATTAGACCGCTTTTCTCCGCTTGTGGAAGATGCTCTTTTAATCCAACTTGATTTAAAAAAATATAGACAAACCCCCGCACCTTTATTTCAGGCAACCATCTTAGGTTTATTTGAAAACAAAAAAGAACTTGTGATCTTTTTCTATGTTCCAGTTGCGGGCCAATATTTGTTAGATGTGGTGATTAACAAAAATCGATATGGCGTG
>DBCA01000072.1 GCA_002292805.1 Caryophanales bacterium UBA970 | reverse complement strand
AGCCTTAAGCAAAGGCCAACCAGTGAAGTTAGCTGGATTTGGTGCGTTCACCGTCCGCAATCGTAAGGCCCGCATTGGTGTTAAGCCAGGAACTACTGAAAAAATCAAAATTCCTGCAACCAAAGTCGTTGGTTTCAAAGCCAGCAAGACCTTAAAAGAAAAAGTTCGCTAGACTTCAGTTAGCAAACTTACGGGGATAGATGTCACAAGCATCTATCCCTTTTTTATTTGGAATTAGATTTTGTTATGATAAGGTCATGCGATTAAAACCATTCATTGATTTAGCTACAGTCTTTCAAACTCATGGGTTTCGTTTATGGTTGATTGGTGGAAGCACCAGAGATTATTTACTCAACCGACCTGTGCTTGATTTTGATTTAACCACGGATGCACTGCCAACCCAAATGCAAACCTTTCTTCCCAATGCCAATTTCCGGTTTGCGCATTATGGAACTGTGCAAATGAAACAAGATCAGTATTCCATTGATATCACCACCTTAAGGCAAGAATCGTTATATCAAGATAAGCGCCATCCTCAATCCATTTCTTTTGTCAAAGAACCGAAACTGGATTATTCAAGACGTGATCTAACCATCAATGCGATTTATATGGATGCCAAGTCCAACATTTTAGACTTTGTCCACGGACAAGAAGACTTAAGTCAAAAAATATTACGGATGATTGGCGATCCTTATCTTCGTATTCAAGAAGATCCGTTAAGAATCTTGCGCGTGATTCGGTTTCAGCATTCATTAGGTTTTACTTTAGAATCAACCTTAGCAAAAGCGCTGCAACAAAGTTTACCTTTGCTTGATTATTTAAATCCGCAAAAAGTAAAACAAGAACTCAATAAAATGTTAGTGCATCAACCCTATGAAGCTAAATTACTCTTAGCCTCCTATGGGATTCAAACAGATTAAAGCATCTTTGCTATAATGTCTTCAATATGGATACGATGTTTGAAGCAATTGATTTAAAATATTTGTTATTAGAGCATTATAAGACATTAGGTTTTCAAGAAAAACATGTCATGGTTATTTTCATGATGGATCAACTCATGAAACAAGAAAATCATCTGGTGACTGCAGAACTATTAAGTTTAAAAATGGCGATGCCGATCGAAGAGATTGATAGCGTCATGGTGGAATTGCTTGACCGCCAACTTTTAGAGTTTTCCACCGTTGAAGGAAAAACATCAACATCATTAAAGCCATTAAAGCAATTGCTCTATAAGCGATTCCAGCAACAAGTCCTTCATCAAACCCAGGTCGTCAATGGCGATGATCAAGCGAGCATTTTTCAAAGCGTTGAAAAAGCGTTTGGTCGAACGTTATCGCCTTTAGAAATTTCTCGGATTCAAGATTGGCTCAATTTTGGTTATAGCCCGGCATTAATTCAAACGAGTTTACAAGATGCCATCACCAAGCAAAAGAAGTCGATTCGCCATATGGATAAATATTTACAAAAACAAACCACCAAAGAAAACTTTGCCCAGGAAGGGACATCTCCTGGTGGAACCCAATCTCAAGACGTCCAACGGACCATTCAACAAATCAACCAAAAAATAGATGATGGATTTAAAGGTAAAAAATAGCATCCTTGCATACCTCGATCAACAATATCCAAACGTCGGATGTGAGTTGTGGTATCGAAAGGACTATGAGTTATTGATTGCCGTGGTTTTATCCGCACAAACCACCGATCAGGCAGTGAATCAAGTGACCCCTGTCTTATTTCAACGTTTTCCGACATTGAAAGCTTTGGCAAACGCCAAGCTCAAGGACATTGAAGCAGTGATTCAAACCATCGGTTTGTTTAGAACCAAAGCCAAACATATTCACCAGCTTGCCAACATCCTGATTGAACAGTATCAAGGACGAGTCCCATCCGATAAAGCGGCATTGACCTCCTTACCAGGGGTTGGTAATAAAACCGCGAATGTTGTCCGCGCGGAAATTTTTAAAATACCAGAGATTGCCGTGGATACGCATGTCCATCGTTTAGCTCGTCGACTTGGTTTTACTAATAAAAATGATGATGTCACCATCACCGAAGCAAAGTTAAGAAAAGCCATTCCTGAATCACGCTACATTCAACTTCATCATCAATTTATTCATTTTGGTCGTTATGCCTGCAAAGCGAAAAAACCAATGTGCCAAAGTTGTGGCTTAGTTGCCTACTGCAAAGAACCCAATAAAAATTTAGAAGAATAGCTCGTCGACTGCTTTCAGATAATCTAATCGTGGTTGAAATTGAATGTTGACACGTTTCCCTTTAGATTGAATCCATTCGTAAGGTAAGGACTGACGTTTTTCTTTGTCTGTGAAAGTTAAGAAGTCTTTAGCGGATAACACATACACTTCATCTCGCTTAGAAAATGAAATGAGCAAAAAGGCAATCCCACCTTGATGAACGATTTCTTTTAAATGCTCACGTTGATGAACGGTGATATTGGCAATGGCAAGCGCGGTATTGGATTGCGTAGACTTCGCTTCAAAATCCACATACTTTCCACGATAGATGCCGTTGTAATCGGTGGTCGATTGTTTTTCAAAATAAGCATGGGTGATTTTTGCCCCTTGTTGATAATCGACTTTCACCACATTGATTGGGGTTGGTCTTTTGGTGATAACCGCTCGTTGGGCTTGCATATAAAATTGATTAGAAAGATTAATTTCATTTTCAAAGTTCATCCCGCGGTTTTTATAA
>DBCA01000038.1 GCA_002292805.1 Caryophanales bacterium UBA970 | reverse complement strand
GTCAATATGGCAAAGACACCATGGAATTATCAATGAAAGAACATCGTATGCTTAAAAACCTTATTCACGCCTCTGATTCTCCGGAAAGCGTTGAACGAGAAATCTTACTTTGGTTTGGTAAATAAACTTCACTTATTAATCCAAAAACCTTAAATTCATTTAACTCTTGAAAAATGAAAGCGATTTCATTAAAATAGAAGTAGGTCGAAATAGTCTCTTGAGTGTCGAACAGAAAGCATGATAATGTCGATATATTTCATGAAATTTTGTTCAAAGTCTACAGACTCGAAACGTTTCGATACGTTCCATGGAGGAGCATCTATGCATCGTAAACTAATGACGTCAACTGGTTTCTTTGTCTTATTACTCGCTGCTTGTGGTGGCACTGCCTCAAGTTCAAATCCTGATCAAATCACCTTACGTTACGCTGGTTGGAATTTAGGAAATGTGGCAAGCAACAATATTGAGCGGCAAATGCTTGCCGCTTACGAAGTGGATAATCCAAACGTGAATATCGAAATCATTGAAAGACCTTTTAAAGTCGATGAAGAAACAGGAGAAGAAGTTGCCGCATCTTGGGATGAATTCTTTGCAACCCAAGCTGCCATCAATACTCTACCGGATGTTTACATGATTGCAAATTTAGCTGGATTTACGGCTCAAGGTTGGACCGAAGAGCTTACCGATTTATTCATGGCAGACGAAGATTATGATAAGCTTCCTGCTGATATTCGTGCCTCGGCATCATTCAATGACCGTTATTTTGCGGTTCCTCAATCCTTGTTTTATTTTGGATTCTTCATCAATCGAACCGCGATTAATCGGGTTGGACCTCGGGCGGTCATGCCAACGTATGGGATGACCTACGAAGCATTGATGAGTGCCGCAGAAAAGAATTCCAAAGCCCCTATTCAAGGTGGCGATGGCATCATTGGCATCAGTGGTTTAGGAGATTTAGTCAACTGGTTACCTGCACAACTTGATCCTAATTTAGGTTGGTTCACCTTTAACGAAGACACTGGATATAACCTCAATGGTCCTGCGTTCGCCTCTGCTGTGGCTGAACAAGCTAAATATTATGGCGCTGGTAAAGCCGCCTATGGAAGCTATGTGTTAGATTCTCTTGATCCTGCTCGTTATGGTGATTATTTCGGGGCAAGCACCAATATTTTTGAAACTGGTAATCAATCGATTCGGTTTGAAGGTAGTTATGCGATGCGCGATTGGCATACTCGCTCCTTAGATCCCAATGATTCCTTATATGGTGCCGATATTGATTTTATTGGCACTCCTTCCTGGAATGTTGCCGGTGTTGGTAATGTGAATAAAATTCCTGTTGTCGTCGATTATTTAGCCGTTGGTAAAGGGACGCAACACCGTGAAGAGGCTTATCAACTCTCACGTTGGATGGGTTTCTCTGTTGAAGGTTATGCCAAGCGATTAGAATTAGCCACCGCCGATCCATTACGAGCAGCATTGAACTTTACACCCATGATTCCTCAAGCAGATCTTGTGGAAGGATTCTTTGATCTTTATCCAAACATGACTGAATTTAGAAAAATTGTCGAGGACCATGAAGATTTCATTCTTGAAAGTTTAGGAAAGAACGTCCCAGGATATTGGAATTCGCGAGCCAATGCGTTATTTGACACCGTCATCGTTGAAGGTGTCGAAAGAGATCGAAATGTTGGTCAAGCAATCACGGATATCGTCGTTGGTAACCTTAGCTTAGCCGATGCTTTACAAAAAGGGTTAAACACCATTGTCAACCAACAATGGCAAACCTCAAAAGAAGCACTCGATAATTATATAAATAGTCTGAGTTAACCATTAAAATAGAGTTAGGATGATTCATAAAGTTATCACTTTATTTCCTTTTCTAGCGATAACTTTTTCCTTGCCTACATCGCCAATATCGTTACCACCAATTTCGTCTCCTTATCCCCAAGAGACCCATAACCACCAGGTGGATATTAGTTATGATCTATCGAAGGCAATTAGTCAATTTCAAGGTAGCCAACAAACCCATGATTGGTCCTTGACGCTAACCCCATCGATGAGTCAACGCCAATCCGACATTAACTTAACGAGCAATACCTACGGCTATCAACATGAACATCCATCCATTAACCAAGTTTGGGAATTTGCCAACGACAATGCATGGATTGAATATGAGTTTGAAGTTGAATCGGATATTTTAGTTCAACTTAGTTTGGATTTCTTTGGTTTAGATACAAGTATTAGAGATGTAGAAATCGCCATCATGGTGAATGGCGTTTATCCCTTTGAGGATGCCAAGCAACTCACTTTTAAAAAGTTATGGGTGACCCCTCATGAATTTGCCACCGATCGGTATGACAATGAAATCATGCCAAAGGCTGAGCAAACTCAAACTTGGATTCATCAAGCAGCCTATGATAGTCAACGTTTGATGGAAAACCCTTTGCTATGGCGGTTAACCCCTGGCATGAATACCATTCGTTTGTATCGTTTAAGTGGAACTTTTCTCTTGGGTCAAGTGTACTTACAACCTTTATCCATCGCCCCTTCCTATGCATCCTACCTCAATCAATTTCCCTCAGGAATATTACATACAAACACCTTATTAACATATCAAGCAGAACATTTAAAGACGCGCAATAGTTTATTAACCCGGTTTAATACTAACCGCGAACCGATGGTCTCTCCCTTTGCTCTGATTGAAGGAAAACTTAATGTTTTGGACGGGGCAACGTATCAAACCCCTGGGCAAGTGGTGACGTATGAGATTGAGGTTCCTGCTAGTGGGTTTTATCATCTGACATGGAAAATCCTTCAAAGTCGAATTCAAACAAAATCCTTCCGCAGGCTTCGGATTAACGGTGAGGTTCCCTTTGATCAAGCGAATACGATTGCGTTTGACCCAAGTCGCCAATGGCAACATCAAACGATGAGTGATGACGAAGGCATACCCTATCGGTTTTATTTAGAANNNNAGAAGCTGGCGTTCATCAAATCAGTTTAGAGGTTAATGCCAGTCAATTTCGTTCCAGCTTTCTAGCGATTCAATCCTTAATGAATGACATCAACTCCTTAAGTTTAGCGATCAAAAAAATCACTGGTAATACCATCGATCCTAATCGTGACTGGGATTTAAAAACCTATTTACCAAGCATCGAAGAGGATTTAGATGAATTTATGGTAACCCTTGATCAAGTCAGTGATCATTGGATTACCACCATGGATGCCAATCAGCAATCAGATGTGATTGCTAGTCTCTTGATTGCCCGGCGATTACTCCTGACGTTAAGAAACGATGTTGATTCAATTCCTCGCCGACTTGAAACCTTGTCAGGGGCCAGTGGATCCGCCCTCTATCGATTAGGCATCATTCTCCCGTTGATGATTCAATCACCCTTAACCATTGACCAATTTTATGTTCATGGCCAAACGGCAGTTTTACCCCAAGTGCAAGCAGGTTTTTTCTTAACCGTGTGGGTTGGTATTCAACGCTTCTTTGCATCATTTTTTTCAGATCAATACCAAGATTCCACCAATCCCAATGAACTTGTGGTTTGGGTATCAAGAAGTCGCCAATTTGTGAATTTACTCCAACAAATGGTGGATGCAGAATTCACCCCAGTCACTGGGATTCCCGTTCGCATTAACATTAATCCTAATGAAGATAAACTGATTTTGGCAAGTAGTGCCGGCAAACAACCAGACATCGCCATGGGCATTGCTGGTTGGCGACCGTATGATTTTGCCATCCGAAATAATGTCTATGATTTATCTACCTTCCCTGATTTCAAAGAAGTGTCGAATCGATTTTATCCAGGATCTTTTTTACAGTTAATTTATCAAGATGGCGTCTTTGGTTTACCAGAAACTCAAAACTTCTATTTGCTTTTTTACCGTCAAGACATCATGGATCGCCTTGAATTAGAGGTCCCTTCAACTTGGGATGATGTCATTGGGATTCTTCCTGAACTCCAACGATTTGGCATGAACTTTTATTCGATGCTTTCTAGTAATAACGCCTTCAAAGCGTTTGTTCAAACCATGCCCTTCATCCGGCAATTTGGTGGGAAAATTTTTAGTGATGATGGATTGCAAGCTGCTTATGATGATCCAAAAACCATTGAAGCATTAACCTTAATGACCGACTTGTTTACAACCTATTCATTACCCCTAGAAGTCGGTAGTTTCTATAACGAGTTCCGGTATGGTCGGCTTCCGATTGGTGTTGGTGATTTTGGCATGTATATTTCTCTACTTCATGCTGCCCCAGAAATTGCTGGGTTATGGAATATTGCCCCACTGCCAGGGGTGATGCAAGATGGAGAAGTTGACCGTTCATTTGATGGGTCTTCCACCAGTGCAATGATGTTCCAACAAACCAAAAAGCCTAATGAAGCATGGTCATTTATGAAATGGTGGACGTCTGCAAGCATCCAACTCGATTATGCTGAAAATCTAATTTCTGCCTATGGTCCTGAATATTTATGGAATTCTTCTAACATTGAAGCCTTTGGACAAATGTCATGGGATGCACAACATCGGCAAACGATTCTCGATCAATGGCAATGGATTAACGATACCGCGAAAACCCCAGCTTCCTATATGGTGGAGCGTGAGTTATCCAACATTTGGAATAAGGTGGTTTTCCAAGGGGTCAATTTACGAACAGCGATTGAGGATTCTTTGATCATCTCGAATAAAGAAATACGGCGAAAGATGATTGAGTTTCGCTTTATAGACGCCCAAGGGAATATCTTAAAACCATATATTTNNTTTTACCAACCAAAGAAACCATTGACCAATGGATTGGACTAACCGTATGATTCGTAAACTTACCTTGAAAAAGTATAAAGATGGCACCACGGGGGCGCTATTTGTTTTGCCTTATGTCTTAGCATTTTTAGTCTTCATCACCATTCCTGTCTTGATGGGGATGTTGCTGTCGTTCACCTATTTTAATTTACTCGATGCACCAAGGTTTATTGGCTTCACCAATTTTATTTCAATCTTCACCTCCGATAGTATCTTCATGCAACAAATCGTCCCTAACACCATCACCTTTGCCGTGGTGGTTGGTCCGTTTGGATATTTACTTGGATTTTTCTTAGCATGGTTACTCGCGCAAATTCCTCATCGATTACGAACGATTCTCACCTTGGTGATTTATTCCCCTTCCCTGACCGCAGGGGTGGCGATGGCCGTGATGTGGCGAATTATCTTCTCTGGAGATGAAGCTGGATATTTAAACGCGATTTTGTTAAGCCTGAATCTGATTGACTCTCCCATTCAATGGTTAGCCAATCCAGATTATTTAATGACGATCATGATTGTGGTGACCTTATGGAGCAGCATGGGGATTGGTTTCCTGGCGATGCTTGCTGGGGTGTTAAATATTAATCCAGAACTGTTTGAAGCTGCGTATGTGGATGGGATGACAAGTAAACTTCAAGAAATCTTTTACATCACCATTCCATCGATGAAACCGCAAATGCTTTTTGGTGCGGTCATGTCGTTGGTGGCCACGTTTAATGCAGGATCGATTGGGGTGTTACTCTCAGGACAAAACCCCACCCCACAAAATGCTGGTCAATTGATTGTCACGCATATCGATGATTATGGATTCATTCGATTTGATATGGGTTATGCAGCGGCTTTATCCATCATTCTTTTATTGATGGTTTACTTATTTAGCAAAGTGGCGTATCGATTATTTGGAGAAAAAGACTAATGGCCAATTATTTTGGAACACGAATGAATCCAAAACACTTCCATATTTCCCAATGGCGGTTTTTGATTATCCTTATTCCCGTGGCCATTTTCATGGGATTACCCATTGTCTATATCTTTAACCATGCCTTTAAACCCTTGGTGGAATTGTTTGAATGGCCACCAAGATTCTTTGTCCAAAACCCAACCTTTGATAACTTTATCGATTTGTTTGCGGTGACCTCCTCCACTGGCATTCCGATGTCTCGATATTTATTCAATAGTTTACTCATCACCAGTTTGACGGTCTTTGCCTCGATTGTCATTGGATCGTTAGCAGGTTTTGCTCTTTCTAAATTAGAGTTTCGGTTTAAAGCAACCTTGCTCTGGGTGAATAACATTGCCATCATGTTTGTCGGTGCCTCTGTCTCCATTCCCCGATACTTGGTGATCGAACAACTTGGATTGATTGATAGTTTCTGGGTTCATATCATTCCTGGTCTTGCCATCCCGGTTGGACTATTTTTAATCAAACAGTTTATTGACCAAATCCCTCGTGATTTGATTGAAGCAAGTCGCGTCGATGGCGCGAATAATTTACAAATTTATTGGTATGTGATTTTACCGTTAATCAAGCCAGCGATTGCCACCATCGCGATTGTTGCGTTCCAAAGCGTTTGGAATAACACGGAAGTCTCCAATCTATTCATCAACGATGAAAGTTTAAAGACCTTTGCTTTCTACATGACCACCTTAACCACCACAGGCAATACCGTCGCCGGGCAAGGCATGGCTGCAGCAGCTAGTTTAATCATGTTTATTCCTAACTTAGTTATTTTTGTGATCTTGCAAAAGAATGTCATGAACACGATGATTCACTCGGGGATTAAATAATGAAAACATTAACCCTGATGATGTTGATCAGTTTTCTTGGTTTAACCTTTAGCCACCAAGCATTACCTGTAGAGGCATTAACGCAACAATCCGCACCTTATGTCACCTACACCATCGGTCCCAATGGTCGTAAAGTTCAAACCCAAACAGCGTATGAACCTGCGGGCTATTTCGATATGGATTTCAACCTCAGCCTACCAGAGGATATGGTTCGTTTCGGCGATGACCTCTATGTTGCTGATACGGGTCATCAACGCATCGTTAAGTTCAACATGGCCACCGGTGAAGGAACGATTTTGATTGAAGGGTTAAGTCAACCGACGGGGATTCACGTCAATGAAGAAGGCGAACTTTATGTCGCCGATAAAACCGATCGGGTGATCTACCATTATGATGCTCAAATGACGCTCATCCAAACATATGGTCGTCCTGATCAAGCCATCTTTGGAGCCGAGTCTCCCTTTGTTCCTGTGAAAGTGACCAGTGGCCCACGAGGCATTCTTTATGTGGTGGGCGAAGGGTCGACCGCAGGCTTGATGCAACTCAATTCCGTCGGCGAATTCATCGGTTTTTTTGCCACGAATACCACCACCTTTAGTTGGTTACAAACGGTATCGAATTTCTTTGGGATTAATCGGGCCACGAATATTCCTACCTCACCCACCAATGTAGCGTTGGATGATAAAGGTTCAGTGTTTACGGTTTCTAATCTTAACAACGAACAAGTTAAAAAATTTAACATTGCGAGTCAAACGATTTTATCAATGACACAAGGCACACAACCTGTCAGTGTCCATATTAATAACTTTGGCAATATCTTCACTATCTCTCAAGATGGC
>DBCA01000040.1:6246-8653 GCA_002292805.1 Caryophanales bacterium UBA970 | reverse complement strand
CGTAAAAATTATTTTTATCCAGATTTACCCAAGGGTTATCAAATCACCCAAAACGCCCGCCCGATTGGTTCAACTGGTCGCATTGACGTCGATGTTGAAGGTACACCGTTTCCAATTCGTATTGAACGTCTTCATGTCGAAGAAGATACCGCGATGCAACATCACTATGAAGGGTTTACGTTGGTGGATTATAATCGCGCCGGTATTCCATTAATGGAAATTGTCACCCGTCCAGATATTCGCAATGGGGCGCAAGCAGCAGCCTTTGTGGATGCGATTCGCCAAATTGTTTCTTTCCTTAAAGTGTCCACTGGCAAGATGGAAGAAGGATCACTTCGTTGCGATGTCAATATTTCCATGCGACCCATCGGTGTGGAAACGTTTGGCACCAAAGTAGAAATCAAAAACCTCAATTCAATTGCCAATGTTCAACGGGCGATTGATGTGGAAATGCTCCGTCAAGAACGACTTTTAATTTCAGGAATCCCTGTCCAACAAGAAACTCGTCGTTATGATGAACTAAAAAAAGAAACCATCCTGATGCGGAAGAAAACCGATGCGGTGGATTATAAATATTTTACGGAACCTAACTTAGTGCCCATCCATTTAGAAGCTACCTTCATTCAATCCGCAATAACAACTTCCCTTCCTTTATCGACCATTAAACGGCAACGTTATCAACAATCGTTTGGCTTAAGTGCCTATGACGCGGTTCAATTAACCCAAGATGTATCTATCTCCGAATATTTTGATGCCTTGACCTCATGTGGCAAACACTATAAGTTATACGCCAATTGGTTATTAAGTGACATTGCGAGTTATTTAAATAAAACCGCATCCACCATTGGATCATTTCCAATTGACGCCAAACGATTTGCCATCTTGATTGACATGATTGCCAAAAGTGAGATTTCCAATAAACAAGCCAAAGAACTTTTTGAACTTATGCTCCTCGACCAAGGGGATCCGCGAATCATTGCCGACAAGAAAAAGATGTTACAAATTTCTGATGAAGGTTACATCACCAAAGAAGTTGAAGCTGTCCTCCTTGCGAATCCTCAATCGATCGTGGATTATCAACAAGGCAAAGATCGCGCGGTTGGTTTCTTGATTGGTCAAATCATGAAAAAAACTGGTGGGAAGGTCAATCCAACATTAACCAATGAGATTCTCCTTCGCTTATTAAAGTCCAAATAACAAGCATAAAAAAAGGGACAGATGACTGTCCCTTTTTCGAATCTAATCAAGAAAGACTATTCGATGTCTTTGGTTTTACCAACGAACATGATGCCGATGGTTCCTAAACCACCGTGGGCGCCAATGACGGGTCCCATGGTGTTGGTTAATAAGGTCTTGATGCCTGGGCGAATCTTCTTTAATTCATCGCCGAGGAATTTTGCATCGTCAGCAGAGTCTGAATGAACAATAAACACGGAGTCATCTTGTTCAACATACTTCTTAAAGGTTTCTAATAAGAAGTTCAAGGCGTTCTTACGGCCACGTAACTTTAATTTTGGAACTGGAACAATGCGACCTTCCGAGTTGCAAATTAACACTGGTTTAATTCCAAGGACTGAACCAAGGGCAAACTTGGCAGCATTGATGCGACCGCCACGTAATAAGTGCGATAAGTCATCAAAAGCAACCACTGCCACCACTTTATTACGAATGCTGTTTAAGTAGGCCAAGGTTTCATCCATGGTCTTTTCTTCATTCTTTAAAAGCAAGGCTTTGTGAACCAACATCCCTTCCCCTAAGGAAGCGTTGAGGGTGTCAAACAATTCGATACGACGTTTAGGATACTTTTCTTTTAATTCGGTTTTGGCGACGTTCATCGAATTGAACGTTTGCGATAAGTTGCTGGAAATACTCATTAAGAGAACATCTTGTCCGGCCTTCAATAATGGTTCAACGACATCGATCACTTCTTGTGGAGCAGGCTGTGAGGTTTTTGGCTTAGCTTTGTTCTTTAAGAATTCATTGAATTGCGCGGTGGTGATTTCTCTTTCGTCTAGAAAATTACGATAGGTCTTATCGTCGATGGTGACGATCATAGGGACCACATTGAGGTCTAATTTCTGCGCGACTTTGAGTGGTAAGTCCACACATGAGTCAGAGACAACTGCAAACTTTGGCATACTTCTTCCTCCGAGGGGAAATTTCCCGTATCTAACCTTGAACAATGAATAAAGGTTATTAATAGGATTTTATCATAAATGGTCGTTTTTTCACCCAATCAATACGAAAGGTCATGATATGATATTTTTTGAAAAGACATGACCATGAACATTCATTCCATGACCAGAAACGCGATGATTGCTACGATTTATATCGTTTTGACGTTGGTGCCACCTTTAAACACCTTAAGTTACCTTGCCATTCAATTTCGGGTATCGGAAGCCTTGCT
>DBCA01000040.1:5641-6090 GCA_002292805.1 Caryophanales bacterium UBA970 | reverse complement strand
GCGTTACACATCATGATAAGAACCAAACCTCGCTGGGTTGGTTTACTAGCACCGATTGTCTTGAATTCACTTTATTTAGCTATCTTGCTACCGTTTGCGTTATCCATTGAATCCTCTGCAATCATCGGTTTTGCTTTTGCCACATGGATCAGCGTTGCTCTTGGTGAGGCTGCCGTATTGATTTTATTAGGATTACCCTTGGTGCTTTTGATTGAATTGCAACCTCGTTTGCTTCAATTGATGAAAGGCGGAACTCATTAAATGAAAAAACCGTTTGCTTTTCAAATGGGTCATCAATCCATGGATTCTTTGGCTCGTACCGGGGTGATCAAAACCACCCACGGAGAGGTGAAGACACCGATGTTCATGCCGGTAGGGACATTAGCGACTGTCAAATCATTAGATCCTCAAGACATTCAAGAGATTGGCTCTGGGGTTATTTTATCGAA
>DBCA01000040.1:0-5606 GCA_002292805.1 Caryophanales bacterium UBA970 | reverse complement strand
ACGTATCATCTTGCCTTAAGGCCTGGCACGGACGTGATTGCCGCTGCTGGTGGGATTCATCAGTTCATGCAATATCACGGACCGATCTTAACGGATTCTGGTGGTTTTCAAGTTTTTTCCTTAGCAAAAAATCGCCAAATCACTGAAGATGGTGTCACCTTTCGTAACCATTTGAATGGGGATTTAATGACGTTAACCCCTGAATCTGCGATTGAAAAACAAAAAGAGATTGGTGCCGATATCATCATGGCCTTTGATGAANNCCGATTCGGGTGGATATCAAGTGTATTCATTGGCCGGAACTGGAAGAAAAATTGTCGAAGAAGGTGTAAAATTCAAGTCACATATTGACGGCAGCACTCATTTTTTTAGTCCCGAATATGTGATGGACATCCAGCGCACGATCGGCGCAGATATCATCATGGCCTTTGATGAATGCATTCCATATCCAGCCGAGTATGAATATGCGAAAGCAAGTACGGAACGAACCTTACGGTGGGCCGCTCGATGTTTAGCCACACCACGAGGAGATCACCAAGCCTTGTTTGGGATTGTCCAAGGTGGTGAATTCAACGACTTAAGAGCGTATTCTGCCAAAGCGACGACTGCGTTACCATTTGATGGATTTGCCATTGGTGGGACTTCGATTGGCGAACCAAAGGCTGTTTTTTCAACAATGTTACAAGCGGCAATCCCACATTTACCGATCGATAAACCACGTTATGTCATGGGCATTGGCTCGTTAGATTATATTTTAGAAGCCATCGGTCAAGGTGTTGATATGTTTGATTGCGTGCTTCCCACTCGCTTAGCTCGTCATGGGGCGTTAATGACCACGCATGGTCGCTTGAATATTAAAGATGCTCAATACGAAAAAGACTTTACTCCGATTGATGATCAATGCGATTGCAAAACTTGTAAACACTACACGCGGGCTTATCTTCGTCATTTGTATCGCAGTGAAGAAATTCTTGGTAAACGTTTGATGTCAATTCATAACCTTCGCTTTTTGATTCGTGTGGTTGAAGGAGCGAGAAAAGCAATTGAAGACAATCGATTTTTAGCGTATGCCAAGGACGTGCTTGCTGCGTATGGCGATGATCGGGGTTTTTAATGGACATTCGCTTATTTGATTTTCATCTACCCCCTGAGTTGATTGCCCAATCTCCAAGTGACCAACGTGACCATAGTCGCTTGCTTGTCTACCATCGGAAAACCCAAACCATCACCCATCGAATATTCAAGGATATTGGGGAATATTTACAACCAACCGATGTCTTGATTCGTAATAACACCAAAGTTATTCCCGCACGTTTATTTGGAACGAAAACCGAAACCAATGCCCACGTAGAATTGTTGCTCTTGGATGATTTAGGTCAAGGTCGGTATCGTTGCATGGTCGGTAATGCAAAAGTTGTGAAAACGAACACGATTATTACTTTTGGCAATGGAGAACTCAAGGCAACATGTATAGGCATCGAAGAAGATGGTAATCGTCTCTTTCAATTTCATTTTCAAGGGATCTTTTTGGAAGTGCTTGCCCATTTAGGTACCGTGCCTTTACCTCCCTATATTAAGGCCCAGTTACAAGATCCTAGTCGATATCAAACGGTTTATGCCAAGGTCCCAGGATCTGCTGCAGCCCCCACGGCGGGGTTTCATTTTACAGAAAGTTTAATCCATCAATTAACCAATCGTGGCATTGAGATGGTGGATGTCACCTTGCAAATTGGATTAGGAACCTTTAAACCGGTGAAGGTTGATACCACGGAAGCCCATGGGATGCATGAAGAACGATATGAAATTCTAGAATCGAGCGCGAAAGCTTTAAATGATGCAAAGTCCAAGGGTCAGCATTTGATTGCTATTGGGACAACAGCAACAAGAACTTTGGAAGCAAATTGGCAAAAACATCATCACTTTAAGGCCGAAAAAGCCTCAACCAATATCTTTATTACCCCGGGATATACCTTTCATACCATTGACGGGTTGATCACCAACTTCCATCTACCTAAATCGACGTTGGTGATGATGGTTTCTGCTTTGGTTGGACGAGAAAACCTTCTGAGGATTTACCAAGAGGCGATTGATCAAAAATACCGGTTTTTTAGCTTTGGGGATGCGATGTTGATTTTGTAGGCAAAACAATTCATCAAAAATAGTTGACATAGACGATAACCAAGGATAAAATCTTGTTTGTGTCTTGGCGTTGAAGTGCGAGGTTGCTGACACACCCACAGGCGTTGTCATGAATGGGTGTCAGGGAATTTGCATCGAGCTTAAGAAACATTCTGTGAAGATTCATCAAAGGAGGAAATAATTCATGGCCAAATCCAAGAAGATTCGCGTCCGTCTCAAAGCTTATGAACATAAGATGTTAGATCTTAGCGTTCAAAAATTAGTTGCAGCGGTTCGCAAAACAGGGGCAACGGTCGTTGGTCCTATTCCGCTTCCAACGGAAAAAGAAGTTTACACGGTGTTACGTGCTGTCCACAAATATAAGGACGCTCGTGAACAATTTGAAATTCGTACACACAAACGGTTGATCGACATTACTGATCACAATAAAGCAACGGTCGATACGTTGCGCCAATTGGATTTACCAAACGGCGTCGACATCGACATTAAGCTTTAAGATAGGAGGCCATCATGAAAGCATTAATCGGAAGAAAAATGGGCATGACGCAAGTCTTTGCTGAAGACGGCACGACTTATCCAGTGACGGTTGTTGAGGTTTTACCCAACACCATCACCGCCATCAAAACAAAAGAAAAAGATGGTTATGTAGGTGTTCAAATCGGATATAAAGATATTGCTGAAAAGCGTTTGAATAAACCAGCGCTTGGTGTTTATAAAAAAATCAATGTGCCTGCAAAAACACAATTAGGTGAATTGCCTTTTACCGATGTCAGCAATTTAAAAGTTGGTGACAATTTAGACGTCACCGTCTTTAAAAATGGTGATATTGTCGATGTGATTGGAACGTCTAAGGGTAAAGGTTTCTCGGGAACGATTAAACGTTATCACAATACGATTTCTCCAAAATCACATGGTGCGTCTTATCCTCACCGTGGTCCAGGTTCAATGGCGACTGTTGGTCGTACCAACAACCGCGTTCACCCTGGCAAACACATGGCCGGTCATCATGGTGAAAAACAAGCAACCATCATTAACTTATTGGTTGTTGGTGTTGACAAAGCGAAAAACGCCTTACTTGTTCGTGGAGGCATTCCAGGACCTAACTTAGGTTATGTCATGATTCGCTCTGCAATTAAAACTCAATTAGGACAAGCTCTTGTCGCGAAGCCATTGATTAATCGTCAATTGGCTGCTAAATAAGGAGGGATCATCACATGGCAAAGAAAACAGAAAACTTATCCATCGACGTCCTTTCGTTAGCAGGAAGCAAAGTTTCCACGATTCAATTGAATGGTGAAATTTTTTCTATCGCTCCACATCGTCAAACCATGTTTGATGCAGTTCAAGTCGCTCAAGCCAATGCTCGCCAAAGCAATGCAAAGACAAAAACCAAATCCGAAGTTGCTGGTTCTGGTATTAAACCATGGAAGCAAAAAGGAACAGGTCGCGCTCGTGCTGGGATGAAGCGTTCACCAATTTGGGTTGGTGGTGGGATTACGTTTGGTCCAACCGGAAAAGAAAATCATTCGCTTGCCCAAAATAAAAAACAATATCGCTTAGCATTCCGTTCAGCTTTATCGGAAAAGTTCTTAGACAAGAAATTAATGATTGTCGATAACCTCTCTTTTAAAGATGCAAAAACCAAGAATGCTTTGGATGTCATCAAAGCTTTAAAGTTAACCGGCAAAATTTTATTGGTTGGGGAAACCAGCAATGAATTTGTTGCCTTGGCTGTGAGAAATTTAACCAAAGTGAGTTATGTGACACGCGATCAACTCTCTGCTGTTGATGTGATTAAAGCAGACTTTATCGTGTTGGCACAACCAACGATCACCAAGATTGAGGAGGTGCTCCAATAATGGCACGTACCAAGAAAGTTGCTGAAGAAGCAACCGCAACCAAAGTCGTCGACAAGTCTCCAGTTGCTGAAAAAGCAAAGCCTGCAAAAAAAGCAGCAGCTGCGAAACCAGTCAAAGTAGAAAAAGTTGAAAAGACCCCAGTGGTGAAAACTGAAAAAGTAAATACAGTACAACCTACCAATGGTAAAGTTGCCCTTTCAAGTTTTGCTGCCATCATTCGCCCACTCGTCACTGAAAAGTCGATGAAGGCTATTGAAAAGCAACAAAAGGTGACGGTTGAAGTCGATGGTAGAAGCAACAAAACCCAAGTCAAATTGGCATTTGAAGCAACCTACAAAGTCAAAGTTAAAAAAGTTAACATTGTTAACGTTCGTGCGAAATATACTCGTCGTGGTCAACATCCTGGTACGATCTCAAGTTATAAAAAAGCCATCGTCACACTGGTCAGCGGTCAAGCGCTTGACTTATTCAAGGAATAAGGAGGTAACATCACATGGCCATTCGTTCTTATCGTCCTTATACACCTTCACGTCGGGAAATGACAAATTCCACGTTTGAAGAAATCACCACCCGCACCCCATTGAAGAGTCTTCTCACCAAGAAGATGAACACTGGTGGTCGCAACAACCAAGGTGTCATCACCACACGTCATATCGGTGGCGGTAATAAACGTCGTTATCGTTTAATCGATTTCCGTCGGATTAAAGATGGTGTCGTTGGCACTGTTTCCACGATTGAATATGATCCATTCCGTAATGCATACATCTCCTTGATTGTTTATGCTGATGGCGACAAACGTTATATTTTATCTCCAAAGGATTTACCAGTCGGCAGCAAAATTGTCTCTGGTGAACAAGTGGATATTAAAACTGGTAACGCGATGCCTTTAGCGAATATGCCTGAAGGTACGATCGTTCATAACGTGGAAATGACCCCAGGACGCGGCGGCCAAATGGCACGCGCGGCCGGTTCATCTGTGCAAATTCTTGGTAAAGAAGACAAATATATTACCTTGCGTTTAACCAGTGGTGAAGTCCGTAAAGTCTTAGGCGTTTGCCGAGCGACCGTTGGTGTCGTTGGTAATGAAGAATACAACTTGATTAATTTTGGTAAAGCTGGAAAATCACGTTGGTTAAATATCCGTCCTGCAGTTGCTGGTTCACGCATGAACCCAACCGATCACCCTCATGGTGGTGGTAGTGGTAAGACGCCAATTGGTCGCGATGCACCAAGAACTCCTTGGGGTAAGCGTTCACAAGGTGTGAAGACCCGTCGTCGTAAAAAAGCATCGAGCAAGCTGATTATCCGCCGAATCAATGACAAGTAAAAGGAGGCAACATCATGTCACGAAGCATTAAAAAAGGACCATTCTACGATGAATTCTTAATGAAGAAAGTTCAAAAGTTGAACACTTCTAAGAAAAAAGAAATCATTAAGACTTGGTCACGTCGTTCCACGATCATGCCTGAATTTATCGAACATACCTTTGCGGTATATAACGGTAAAGAACATATTACCGTTTACATCACGGAAGATATGGTCGGTCATAAATTAGGTGAATTTTCACCGACGCGTAATTTTAGATCACATGTAAAAAGTGATAAAAAA
>DBCA01000062.1 GCA_002292805.1 Caryophanales bacterium UBA970 | reverse complement strand
GGACAAGATGCGTGGTAACGAGATAGCCTCACAGGAGGTCGCCAGTAGCATTTTTAACTTTGGGGTGAACGCTGGCATGGGCATGGCCGTAAAAATGGCTCAAATCGTGGTTGGAGCCACTCCTGATGGTGGTATTGGTGCTAAGACGATTGAATTGTTAAACCAACAAAATGGCGGAGACTTTCGTAAGTCTTACGCTTTGGCCAAAATTGCTAGGTATGCTGAAATCTGCAATAAGAACAAAACTCAATCTAAGTTTCTTTTGGGTTGGATTAACAGAACATTGTCAGGACTGAAATGAACTTACTTAATATTTCCTCAATCATTGACTCGGTAGGCAAGGTAGCAGGGGACTTAATCACAACTGATAAAGAAAAAATGCAGTTAGAGATTGAGAATAGAAAGCTAGACCAAGCTATCGACATGGCGCAGATTGAAGTTAACAAGGAAGAAGCAAAGAGTTCTAGCTTGTTTGTGTCTGGTTGGAGACCTGCTGTTGGGTGGATTGGTGCTGCCGCCCTTGCTTACCAGTTCCTTTTATATCCAATACTAGGATGGGCGTGGAAGTGGTTACAGGCTATGAACTACGTTCCCGCTGAAATGTCTCCTCCTCCGCTACTAGATGCTGAACAACTGTGGGTTATGTTATCTGGCATCTTGGGTATAGCGGGGATGAGAACATTTGAAAAGCAAAAGGGTGTTGCGTCTAAGTAACTATTTATCTACGTATGAGATTTAGTCTTCTTCTAAAAAGTGATCACCAAAATTAGAATTTATTCCAGTTTTGGTATTAAAAAAATTGTCGCCAATCTTAGTCATCAATGCGCCTTCATTGTCGATGTAGTTATCACCAACCTTGTTAAACACATGGCCATCTTGGTTGATTAACATGGTGTCTGTTTTTGTATAACTGTCGCCAGAGAATAGATCTATTAGAAATCTCATATTATTCTCCATACAGTCATGTTACGGCTATTGGGACCCTTTACACGAATTCCTGAATCCTCAATTAATCCTTTTTCTACCAAAGAAGAACGTCTAGTTCTGTAGGTTGATTTGTGGGTTTGAAAATGCTCGTTCATTTCATCGTCTGTGAAACCTTTACTGCCTCGCATGGCGGCATATTCATAGACTGCTGCCTCAATATTTGGCAAAGCGAGCATGATGCTTTTGGCGGCTTCTACTGAAGTGTCTTTGGCATCTTTGCGGAACATTTTAAATAGATTAAACATTACTTTCTCCTAGTTGGTGGACTTGTCTGTGGTGTGATGAGCATAACCAAACTACATCAAGTGGTCTTGAATAATCTGGATGATGTGCTTCTGCTTTTTCACCACAAACAAAACAAGCTTGTTTTATTAAAATTCCTTTTTTTATTGCACGAAAAACTTTTGCTTGAGCATTTTTTCTTTCTGGATATTTTTTTCTCCAATTATCTTTTCTGTTTTTCATCATTTCTGAATAAACAAAAGTTCTTTCGTACATTGAATCTTTTATTTTTTTGCACTCTTTACAATAAGAAGAGCAATTAGATTTTTTTCTAATATCTTTGTGAAAAAAACTGCTGTCTTTTTCTTTTTTGCATGAACTGCATTTAGCCATGTGAATCTCCATGACGAATCCAATAAGATTGGCAAAGCAGGGATTCAATCTGCTCTGTCCCCCGTCAGGTTAGCCAAATAACAGTATACATAAAAAAAAGGGGTACTCGCTACGTCTATGTTTGTCCGGCAGAATTACCGCATAGCATCCGCTTTCCCCCCGTTTTAATCAGAACGGGATGTCCGATTCCATGTCATCAAATCCACCGCCCTTGGTAGTTTTACGGGTGGGGGCGTTGCTTTGACGGGCGGGTTTCTCGCCATCAAATGGTTCTTTGGCATTAAACCAACCATCCCAATAATTTCCTACGGGGGCGGCATCCATTTTGAATGAAATGTTACCTTCGTCATCAATGCGAACCATTCCGCACTTCAAATAGCGTTTTTTCATTTCGCCTGTTTTTGCGTCTTTGTATTCGCCAATAGTGGCAATTGCATCTAATCGTTTCATTTACTTTCCTTTAATTTTTCTTTATAGGCTTTAATAGCCGACCTTACTTTACTATCAGGGTTTAGCGTATTCCAAACCCTTAAACGAACTTCGTTATCCGCAATGGATTCCCATTCGCCATACATACCAGGCTCATCACCTGCTTCGTATCTTTCTTTGATGGCTGCCACAATAGCATCCACAAGCCCCGTATCAAACTCCGGAAGGTCTTCGCCACTATATATGTACATTCCGAGTCCATGCAGTGCAAGAGCTTTTGTCATGCAACGCATAATGGCCGTGTTGACATTAAAGCTATCCAACTTAGTGACTACTTCTTTGCCATATTTATTGGTTGTTGTTGTGCCTTCAATAGTGATTGGTTTATTGTTGTTATCCATCACTGGTAATTGACAAGTCATTGGTTTGCCAAACAAGGTAACTGTTACCCATACCATGCCTGTGCCATTAATATCCATATAACACTTGTCGCCAAACATTGTTACTTGGAAATGAGCATTAGCATCGGCCTTGAGAGCTTCTGCCCATGCCCATGCCCACGACAGGTATGTCAGGTTGCCTTTTTTCTCTGTATGCTCATTTACGTTTAGTTTGAGCAGGTCATTTACTGTCATGTTATACCTTGTGGTTTTTGAATGCATTGTCATATTCTTCCTTGATGATCTCTAGTTGAGTGTTGTCATCAAGATCTTTAAAATCTACCCAATCCATTTCACCGCAACAGACAAGCTTTTGTCCTTTAGGTTGAACGCAATAAGGGCAGTACTTTGTGTGGGCATACTCTTCTTTGTATTCGATGATGTAGTTGTTCACAATATCACCTTGCCTATTAATTAGTTCTTGGATTTTCAAGCTTTTCTACTTTCTTAGCCAACAACCAGTTGTCGCCAAGATATCGAATAGAGCGAATCCATTGACGTTGGTAGCTACGAATTGTTTGGGGGGGTGCATCATAGGTCATAAATATTTGACGAACGTGCTTGAGTGCTTCTGTTTTCATTACTTTCTCCTTATGACAA
>DBCA01000066.1 GCA_002292805.1 Caryophanales bacterium UBA970 | reverse complement strand
CGATACATTAACAACCCAAAAGATTTGTTCAAAGAAGACAATCAAGGCAGCTTGTTTACGAAACCCTTTGGTCATTAATAGCAAGCGAAAAACCCCAATACTCACTTCTGACATTTTTGCAGCGAAGATTGCTACATAAATTAGTATATTCATAAAGTTATTTGATGAAGAGTTCGAGAATTTGAACAGCGTTGGTCGCTGCTCCTTTGCGAATATTATCGCCCACCACAAACATATTTAAACCGTTCTTAATGGAATCATCGCGACGGATACGCCCAACATAGACGTCATCTTTGCCATCCACGAGCAATGGCATTGGATAAAGTTTTTTACTTGGATCATCATAGACCACCACCCCAGGGGCTTTCTTGAGAATGGAGACCACGTCTTGGAGTTGAAATGGTTTTTCAAATTCTAGATTGATGACTTCACTGTGACCATTTTTAACAGGAACTCTGACCGCCGTGCTACTGACAGGAAGATGTGGGATCCCCATGATTTTTCTTGTTTCATGAATGATTTTTTCTTCTTCTTTGGTGTTGCCGTTATCAAGGAAGATATCGATATGAGGGATGACATTTTCATAAATTTGATAAGGGAACTTGGTGGTTTTACCTGTGGGTAGTTTTTCTTTTAAGTCATGTAAGCCTTTACTGCCCGCGCCACTGACCGCCTGATAAGTGGCAATCACCATCCGTTTTAATTGATAGGCATCATGAAGAGGTTTAAGGGCCACCACCGCTTGAATGGTTGAACAATTAGGGTTTGCAATGATGTATTGATGTTGTTTGGCTGCGAATGCATTCACTTCCGGAACGACCAAAGGAACGTTTTTATCCATTCTCCATGCTGCAGAGTTATCGATGACCAAGGTTTTGCGTTTTGCAAAGATCGGCGCAAAGGCAATCGAGACATCACTACCAGCACTAAACAAAGCATAATTCACTGGGTATAGCGCAATATTTTTCTCAGTTAGCGCAACCACAGGATACATCTTGCCTTGAAACGGTAATTGAATCCCCACACTTTTTTCCGAGGCAAACAACACGAGTTTCTCAATGGGAATTTTTCGTTGTTCAAGAACTTCTAAAAACTTTCTTCCAACCACACCGGTTGCGCCAACGATGGCTAATGAAATTGGTTTCATGTTGTTAATCCTCCAAGACAAATTCATTATAGAGTGCATTGATGGCAAACTTATAGTCAATGTCTTCCACACCAATCACCAAATGAATCCCGTTGCTTCCATAATCGATCATTTTTAAGTTCACATTCGCGTTGACAAGGGCAGAAAAGACCTTTAAGACGTTCATTTTGTTTTGAAGTAGGTTTCGACCCACAAGATAGATTAACGAAATGCCTGAGGTAATTTCAATCGTATCGGGGTGCAAATCTTTTTTGATTTTTTGCACCAACAATTCTTTTTTACCGTTCTCTAAATATTTCGATTCTATCATCATTGAAAAAGTGTCTGTGCCTGAGGGAAAGTGCTCGACATTAATTTCTAGTTTTTCACAAATGCGAAGAATCTTTCGATCAAAGCCAAGCAAGTCTGACATCATCTCTTTTTCCAGGACAATTAAGTTAAAGCCTTTGACACCGGTAATGCCGGTAATCGCTCCGTGATGCCTGTCTGGGGGTAGTTTGCTGAAGATCATCGTTCCTTCTCCACTTGGATTGAAGGTATTTTTAATTTGAGTTGGAATGCCTTTTTTGATTAAGGGGAACATGGTTTCTGCTTGAAGAACACTCGCCCCCATAAACGATAAGACGCGTAATTCACGATACGTTAACACATCGATTTTTTTGGGCTTATCCACCACGCGTGGATCACAGGTTAAAAACCCATCGACATCCGTCCAGTTTTCATAGAGTTTTGCATTGACCGCGTCAGCGATGATTGCGCCTGTGATGTCAGATCCTCCACGAGGCAAGAGTTGAATGTGGTCTAGTTCATCACTTCCATAAAACCCACCAATGACCACATAAGGATGCTTCTTTAATAGTGATCCGGCATCATTCCTTGTTTTCGTTCGGTTAAATTGTAATCCCTTAAATCGAATGATATCCGCTGAATCTAAAAAGGCAAAATCAAGATAGTTTGACAGAATCAATGCCGAGAGATACTCCCCACGAGAGACGATGTAGGGGAGCGACTTTGATAGTTTCATCTTTTGAAAGATGTCAGCCAGAATGGATTTAATCGGTAATTCTAATTTTAATTCTTCAACAATCTCGATAAATCGTTCCCGAATGATCTTAAAGGTCACAGGATCTTTACCTTCTTGAATTTCTTTCGCCAATTGATAAAGTAAATCTGTTATTTTTCTATCTTTTAAATCACGCTTACCAGGCGCTGAGACAACAATAAATTTTCGCAAAGGATCACTTTTGATAATCTTTGCGACTTGTTTGATGGTCGATGCTGAGGCCATCGAAGTCCCGCCAAATTTGGCGACCACTGATCTGTTCATTACGATAGTTTTTCTTTAAAATGTTCGTAGGTGAAAGACTTCACCAAGACATCTTTTCCATTCATCTTCCTTGCATAAATGCTAGGTAATGGGATCCCATTGAACGTGTTGTTTTTGACAATCGTGTAGAGAGCCATGTCTTGAAAGACGATAGCATCGCCAACCTTTAAAGGGTCCTTGAAGCGATAAATACCAATATCATCGCCGGTTAAGCAAGTTGCTCCCGATAGCCGAATCACGTGCTTCCCATGAGGATCTGATGTGGTCACTGGAGGAATAAATTTAGCCTCAAGCACATCAGGCATGTGGCAAGTCGCTGAAGCATCAAGGATAGCAATCTCGACATCGTTCTTCGTGACATCCAAGACTTTACTGACCAAGAAACCGGCGTTTAATACAACCGCTTCTCCAGGTTCTAAATAGACATCAAGTTTGTAGGTTTGTTTGTAATATTTGATGATCCGAACAAGTTTTTCAATGTCATAGTTGGCTCTGGTTAAATGATGGCCACCACCAAAATTAATCCAGGTTAATTGAGCGAAGTACTTCCCAAATTTACGTTCAACTTCTTTTAAGGTTGTTTCCAAGGCATCGGCATTTTGCTGACAGAGGGTATGAAAATGAAAACCAGACACACCACTTAATAAGCTTGTATCAATATCAGCAATCTTGATGCCCATTCTTGAGGTTGGTGAGCATGGATCATACATGCTACTTCCTGTTTGAGTTGATACTTCTGGGTTAATTCGTATCCCAATCGTTTTTTTTGCAGCCAAGGCTCGTTGTTTAAATCGCTTCAATTGGCTATTGGAATTAAACACCAGGTGGTCGCTATACTTTAGAATCTCTTCAAATTCTTCGTCTTTAAATCCAGGCGTAAAGACGTGAATTTCTTTACCAAAATGTTCATAGGCAAGTCGCGCTTCAAACAATCCACTTGATGAAGTGCCATCTAAATACTGTTTGAGTAAAGGATAAAAGTAAAAACTAGAAAATGCTTTTTGGGCAAGAAGAACTTTGCAACCACTCAACTCTTTGATTCGTTTGATAATCATTAAATTATTGAGAATCAGTTGCTCATCAATTAAGTAATAAGGGGTTGGAAACCCTGGGGTTAATTTCATCATCAATCCTTACTTAACCAAAACCGGTTTAAAGGTTTCTTTCCATGGTAAACCCCATTGATTGAGCATCGCCATGTAAGGATCTGGGTTGAATTGTTCAACGTTGAAAACGCCTTGCCCTGACCATTGTTTGGTGAGGATTAATGCAGCACCAATCATCGCGGGAACACCTGTGGTGTAACTGATGGCTTGAGAACCAACTTCGGCAAACGCTTCTTGGTGATCGCATACATTAAAGACTCGGTAAGAAACTGGCTTGCCTTGTTTGTGCCCTTGAAGAATGACACCAATGTTGGTTTTACCTTTGGTTCGTGGTCCTAAAGACGATGGATCAGGTAAGATGGCTTTTAAGAATTGAAGAGGGACAATCGATTTTCCTTCGTAGATGATGGGTTTAACCGAGGTCATGCCAACATTCACAAGCACGCGCAGGTGAGTTAAATAACGTTCAGAAAAACTCATGTAGAATCGCGCACGTTTGACTTCGGGGATGAATTTAACAATCGATTCCAATTCTTCGTGGTACATCAAATACATATCTTTAGGACCAATTTCATCTAAGGGGTATGTTTCTTTGACAGTCAAGGCAGGAATCTCTACCCATTTGCCATGTTCAAAATAACGTCCTGGCATGGTGATTTCTCGAATGTTAATTTCAGGATTAAAGTTGGTTGCGAAAGGATAACCATGATCGCCACCATTCGCGTCTAAGATATCAATATAGTCAACGGTGTCAAAATAATGTTTCTTGCCATACATACAGAAAACGCTGGTGACTCCTGGATCAAATCCCGTTCCTAAAAGCGCCATCACTCCAGCTTGTTTGAAACGGTCATGATAAACCCATTGGGTGCTATATTCAAATCCAGCTTTTTCTCTGACTTCCGCTGCAGCGGTATCTAAGTAATGAGTTTTGGTTTCAATGCATGCTTCCATGATTGGAATGTTTTGATACGGTAATGCTAAATTCATCACCAAGGTTGGTTTGTATTTTTGAATTAACTTAATCATTTGAGCTTTTGATTCTGCATCCACTTGTTCGGCAATTGCTTTCACGGGAAAAGATTTTATTCGTTGAACAATTGCTTCACATTTGGCTAAGGTGCGACTGGCAATAATGATAGTCTTAAAAACCTTGTTGTTTTGGGCACATTTTTGTGCGGCAACAGAAGCCACTCCGCCACTACCAATGATAATCACGGTTGACATAATGTTTCCTCCTAGGGATTCATCTAAATGGTTTTTAAGCATTACAAACAAGACAAACCATGACGCTGGCTGTCATAGGATTTCATCCTTTAGACCCTGATAGTTCTAACGACCTTACATTTCTATAAGTGTGTTCACATAAATATTACAAGAAATTTAAGATTTTTCAACGAAATCACTTTATCAAATACATTGATAATCTTTTTGATTTTCATTAAGATATAAAAGATTGCGTATCATTGAATACGCCGAGGAGAAATAAAATGTTATTCGCACAAGTCTTTGGTGACAAACACCTTTTTGGAACAGGTTTTTTATTGCTAGCAGTTTTTGTATTTCTTTTTCTATTAAAAAAGAGTAAGACTGATCTAAAGAAACAACAACGGTTTTACTTATATTTGTTTACGGTGTTATTTCTTGTCATTGAATCCTTGCGTTTAATCTTTTTATTTATTCGCGATGGTGGATTAGCCATTTATCAACTTCCATTAAATTTATGTTCTGTGCCTTTATATTTATATCCAGCGATTTCATTAGATAAGAAAAATGGTCGATTAAAACAATGGTTAATGCCAGCGGCATTTGCAACGGTGATGTTAGCAGGTTTAATCGCATTACTGATCCCTTCGAATATTTTAGGTCCGGAAATGTTCTGGCTTCCAATTGACAAAAACTTTGTTGAAATTGCTAGTTTCACTTTTCACGCGGTGATGATTGCTGCTCCACTTGCGTTAATTAAACTTGATTTTTACAAACCAAAATTGAGTGATATTGGTTATGCATTAGCCTTCACTGCGGGATTTGCTGCAGTTGCGATGACTGTCAATGCCTTGACGAATCAAGATTTTTTATTATTGAATTACGGCAACGGAAGTCCATTTCAATTTTTAATCACAGAATCAAAATTACTGTATCAAGCAACCATGATTGGTTTAGGTGCTTTTTTAATCACCATGTTTTTTGTTTTTGCCAATTTAAAGAAAGCTAAAAAGCCCATTTCATCGCAAATTAAATAATGAAATGTTTTCACAGTTAGCAAGTTGCAACAAACTAGACAAATAAGGGTATAACTAAAGATGACAGGAGGATAACACCATGGCCACTCCAAAACCAGTTGCGAAACCAGTTGCAAAACCAGTTCCAGCTAAACCAGTTAAGAAGTAGTTTATCAAAAAGGTCACCCAGCGATGCGTGATCTTTTTTTTATGCTTTTAAAAGGACATCATCACTTATGTATAATGAAATCATGACCATCAAAAAAATATTTTCTCACCCAGGTTTCATTCTTTTCAATTGGTTCGTCTTTGTTTTTTTTATGGTGGTGATTTTACCCGCGGTTTCCTATGCAGCAAGTCAAATGGGGCTATCCCCTTCCATCGATACAAACTTTAGTTTTGATCCGTCTGCCATCTACAGTATCTTGGATGGGTATGGAGAAAACGGTCGATCCTTTTATTTATTTCAACGTTGGACCTTTGATGCTGTTTGGCCGATGGTTTATGGGTTTCCCATTTTTTTCACCTTAAGATTGTGGTTAGGAAAAGTAAACTCATGGTTTCGCAAACTCTTGATTTATTTACCCTTGATGGCGATGTTATTAGACTATTTAGAAAACATCACGTTTTCTGTCATCATTTTTCTTTATCCATCTGAATGGATTATTCTTGCTTATCTTGGTGTCCTCATCAGTTTACTCAAATGGATTGCCCTTGGGGTGTCGTTAATGTCTGTCACCGTGCTAAGTGTGGTGGTGTTGTTTCAAACCATCCTCCGCGCAATCAAACCTCGTTAAAATAAATCCCGCCAACATCTTTACATCCGCATCCTAGGCTTTATACTTTAAGTAGAGGATGGGGATCACTAAAGACCATCGTTCTGATTCGATTGATTCATCTAGAGACATTCGCTTCGTTTGATGGTTGATCAAGGTTGCGCTGAGATACCTCCACAGGTCCTCGATACGCCGGGTTCCCATCCTTCGCGGTCCACATAGTAAGAGAAAAACCGTCCGAGTGGACGGTTTTTTTATGGCACCATGTTGATTTTATAGCCGATGCCCCATTTGGTTTCAATGATTTTGGGGTTCTCTGGATCGAGTTCAATTTTCTTTCTTAATCGACGGATGTGGACATTCAAGACATTGCCATTGTCATAGTAATGATCTTGCCAAATCATTTCATACAATTCTTTTTTCATAAAGACTTTGTTGGGATGACTTGCAAGGGTGAGGAAGATGTTGAACTCCAATTTGGTCACTGGCAAAATCTCATTTTTTCTTTTGATCTGATATTTATCGACATCTATTTCTAAATCATGGACAAGAAATTTCTTTTCCAAGGGCTCACTTGCCATTTGCTTTCTTTTTAGCATGGCTTGGACGCGAATGATAAACTCTTGAATCGAAAAAGGTGAATAAATCACATCATCGGCACCGTGGTGAAAAGCAGCTTCCAGCAAGTGTTCGTTTTTTGGAATCACCGTGAACACAGGTGCTTTTTTGTATTTCTTAATTTTTTTAACAATGTCGAATTGATTAGGTTCGGTGACTCCCAATGAATGAAAAAAAATCACCACATCTGGATTGTGTTTTGGAAATTCGGCTTCAAAATGCGCCAATTGGACCACTTCATAGGATCCAATCAACTTTGTTTTTAGAAACTCAATATTCGTTAACAATTTCTGATCAGTATGTAAAACCACAATTTCCATCCAAGCTCCCTCATTAGATGAATCGTATTTTTATGTACTAATTATGACAATATTATGACACAAAATTATGAACTTTTTATTAAGAAAGGTTTAAAAGTGATAATAAATCAATATATTGTTATGGGGATAATGGATAGTTCTACTTTTAATAAAAATTTTTAGATACCCTCTAATAATTTTTTGGTCAAAAGAAGGATCTTTTTACTTTCAATTGACTTATTTGCGTGTTTTGCTGCCTCGGTTTTGTGGGTTAAATAATAATAATGACCGGCTTGGATGATTGATTTGTCTTCACTTGCTAAAAAATAAAGCGCATCGGCGGAATGAGTTACTTTTTTTAGCATGCGATTGATGATTAGCTTTTTAAACGTCCGGTATAACCACCCATTATTTAATCCAATCTCGGATTGGACAGCACCAGGATGCATCGCATTGATTGAAATTCCTTTTTTCTCGAGGGAAGGTGCCAATTCCCATACAGTATGAAGTTGAGCGGTTTTCGATGACCCATAACTTCTTAACCCTGTATAAAACCGTTGATGAAAATGAGGATCTTTTATGTTAAATCCACAGAATCGATGACCTTCTGAATTGACTTGGATCACGCGTCCTTGAGATTGTTCGAGTAGAGGAACAAGGGTTTCGGTGATGAGTAAGCTTGCTAGGTGATTAACCGTTAATGCTAATTCAAATCCGTGCTTGGTAAGTATTCGTTTGGTGGAATAAATCCCGGCATTGTTAATTAAGACATCAAGCATGGTTTCCTTTGCCAAGATAAGCTTTAATCCAGCCTTGACCGAATGAAGGTCAGCGAAATCTGCAAGATAATAACGAACCTCAATGCCATAAGTTCTGGTTAAGGTTTCTTGTAAGGCTTTTGCTTTTGTTTCATTTCTGACAAATAGAATAAGGTTCGACTTTCCTTTGGCGAATCGATGTGCCGCCGCAAGACCAATCCCGGAGGTTGCTCCCGTGATGAGCACCCATTTGCCATCCAAAAGACAATTGGTTTGGTGAGGAGGTTTATTCCCTAGGGTTAGGAATTCGTATTGTTTTGGTAAGGCCACGTGGATTAACCAAAGAAGGTTTTCATAAACCAACGATAGAACTTACGCCACACAGGAACATTGTTATAAATATCACCCCATAAGTCATAAAAGTCTCGTTGATGAAGAATGCGTCCATCTTGATGGAGGGTGAGTTGAGTTGCCCCATACAATGGGGTGCTAGGGGCTCGCTTATAGACAATGGTCATCGTCCAAGTAAAAAGAAGTTTATTTTCTGTTTGGGTTACCGTACCAATATCCATGACCAATTTTTGACTACGTTTGGTTAATCGTTCGCACATGCGAAGAAAGGGTTCTCTGCCTTGAATGATTTGAATGGAATCATGAAAGGTCATGTCCGGATGGTAGAAAGGAAAAATATGAGCCCAGTCTGGTTTACCGAGTTCGTTATACGTTTTTGACCAATATGTTCTTAATGATTGAACCGTTAATGGTTCAGGAATAGGACCAATGACATGGGGTTGAGTGGATTTCTTTTTCATGTTACATATTATAACCAAAATCCTTGATAACGAATAAATTCTTAATTTTTGATAAAATAACCCTAATGGATAAAACATACGATGTGATTGTGGTGGGTTCTGGGATGGGTGGATTAACCACCGCAGCCTACACCACCCGAGCGAATAGAAAAGTCTTGTTGCTAGAAAAATCTTCTCAACCAGGTGGCTTGTTTGGTAGTTTTCAATCGGGAGGGTATGTGTTTGATCATGGTGCCCGTGCGGTGGAAAACTCCGGCATCATGTTTCCGATGTTTCGCCAATTAGGTTTAGACCTCGCTTTCGTCAAGAGTCCTGTTCATATTCGTTCAGGCCAACATGAAGTCCCCATTACCTCCGACGTTGAACTCGATCCTTACGCGGCTTTTTTAACCAAATTATTTCCAAACGAAGCACAAGCCATCCGATTGATTTGCGATGATATTATTAAAATTTCAAAGCAAATGCAAGTGCTTTATGGCATTGAAAATCCTTTGTTCATTGATGATGCTTTTACGAACATGACCTACTTAACCAAGACCTTATTACCTTGGGCATTCAAGTTTATGCGTACCATCCCTAAAACCCAACGTTATTTCACCCCGATTGTTGAACATTTAAAAAAATTCACCCAAAACACTTCTTTAATTGATTTTATTTCTCAACATTTCTTTGAGGAAACCCCAGCCATTTTTGCGATGTCATATTTCTCCTTGTATACAGACTACAACTACCCAATCGGTGGCACAGGGGCGGTGGTGAAACGCTTTATTCGTTTCATTCAAGAGCATGGTGGAGAAGTTAAATACAATGCGGAAGTGACGCAATTGGATTTAGATTTGCAATCCGTAACCACCCAAGATGGCCAAGTTTTTCATTACAAAACCCTGGTATGGGCAGGAAGTCCACCTGCGATGCATCGCGTGGTCAAATCCACCAAGAAGTCTTTAATTCAAAAGAATAAGAAATATTTATCATTGACCAAGGTTGGCAAGGGTGCAGACTCGGTGATGACCGTGTTCATGAAAGTCAAAGATCCTCAACGAACGTTGGCAAAACAAGCAGGCATGCATACGTTTTTTACACCGTACTTGGATGGATTAAGTGGGCACGCCATTACCCTCATCAAAGGTGCTAGTGGTCATTTCTTCAATGATAAAATTAAAATTTTCAACTGGGTGAAGGAATGGTATCGGCGAAATACGTATGAAATTTCTGTTCCTGTTTTAAGAGACACCACCCTTGCTCCAAAGGATGAATCTGGATTTATTGTCTCTGTCCTCTTGGATTATCAATTAACCAAATTTATTGCCGATCAAGGTTGGTATGAAGAATTAAAACAACTCAGCAACACTTACTTTGTCGAGATTCTTGATCAAACATGGTTAACCGGACTTAAAAAGGCTACCTATGAAACCATGCACGCTTCCCCGTTAACCATGGAAAAGTTTGCCGCGGTTCATCAGGGCTCGTTAAGCGGATGGTCGTTCACCAATAAACCGATGTTATCTGAATTCTTCTTTACGCGCGTGGCTAAATCCATTCTGACGCCTTATCCTAAGGTCTTTCAAGCTGGTCAATGGGCGTTCGCCCCTGCAGGTTTACCAACCTGTGCCTTAACGGGTAAACTAGCTGCAGACAAAGTTCTTAAATTAACGAAAGGGTAAAGGTATGAACATCACCATCAATCTTAGAAAGTTTCTTGCCGAGTTTTATGGAACGTTTATCCTCGTCTTCATTGGCACTGGATCGATTGCCTTCAATCCCAATGCTGATTTAATCACCGTCGCGTTTGCTTTTGGTTTCGCGGTCATGTTGGCCATTTACACGATTGGACATATCTCTGGGGCCCATCTCAATCCTGCGGTTAGTTTAGCGATGGTTCTTGATCGCCGGTTAAGCTGGCGTGATTTCGGCATGTATCTAATAGCCCAACTCCTCGGTGCCTTATTTGCGTCCTTAACCCTCTTGTTAGGGTCAGGCCTTGACCTCTTTCAAGGATTAGGACCCACGGTCTTTGCAACGAATACCCCGGCACTTACGGTTGTCATCATCGAAATGTTTTTAACATTTATCTTGGTCTACTTAGTCCTTGCTGCCTCTAAACGAAAGAGCCTACAACCCTTTCTTGGACTCATCATTGGGTTTTCGCTTGTTGGGTTAATCCTTGTGGGTGGACCGCTCACCGGAGCCTCTCTAAATCCCGTACGTTCCATCACCCCTGCCTTGCTTGAAGGTGGAGAAGCCTTACAGCAAGTTTGGGTTTATATCATTGGGCCGATGCTAGGGTCCGTGCTTGCGGTAATCTTTTATCGATTCCTGAAGTTCACTGACAAAGATACCACCCCTTCTTAAGGGTTGAACCTCCAATCATTCATGATTAAAAAACGAGTCCTGTTGGACTCGTTTTCTTTATATTAATGTTTATTTCTTCTTTTTCTTAGGATCTTCAGGCAGGTGTTGTTTTAAGCTATTCATGAATAATAAGTCATTTTCACGAAAGCGAGAAATGCTTTCATTGACGGCAAAGAATTTCTGTTTGATGCCTTCTTCGCTGGCTTCAAAATTAGCCGCGCGATCTCGTTTGATGCCTAAATCCATGGCAGTGGTAAATGCGTCGATGTTGGCTCCCAAGAAGAGAAACTCCCAACCAAATTTTTCTTGTTGTTCCGACACTAACCTTTTCAATTGATGACTATTGAATTGCTTGCTCGCGTTTTCTTGACCATCCGTGGTGATGATAAACATGGTCTTTTCTGGGGTGTTGTCTTTGCCTAATTGACGATGGACGTGTTTGATTTTTTCGATTCCTCGTCCAACGGCGTCCACCAGTGCGGTTGAACCACGGACATAATACGTATCCTTGGTTAAGGGTTCTAAGGATGCAATCACGCGCCGGTGATGAACGACTTCAAATTGGTCATCAAACAACACAAGACTAACTAACGCCTCTCCTGGAGCTTGCTTTTGCTTTTCAATCAGGCTGTTAAAGCCTCCAACGGTATCCGCTTCTAATCCACGCATGCTACCACTTCGGTCTAAAATAAAGACCATTTCGACTAAACCTTTTTTCATATGGGTTCCTTCTTTCTAAAACAAGTTTAAAAGAATGACCCATATCAAAGGTTTCTTGATAAGAGACATTTTTGTTAGTGGCTTTAAAGCATGCTAGGAATGGTGATGATGATGTCGTTATAGTAAGTGGCAAAGAAGTCGATGTTGAGAAAACTTGAATTGGATTCAATCGTGCTTGAATAAGATCGATATAGTTGTGATTTGGTTTGATAAAGGGTTTGGTAAGCTGCGATGGAAAAAGGTTCTTGCAAGTAAATCTCACTGACTAACTCACTGTAAGTCTGACGATAATTGCCAATGATTGGATAAAGCGTTGCTTCATTTTGTTGGCCAGTTAAGATCGTGTACCAATAAAGTGGGTTTCTGATGGTTTGGTCAAAAGAATTTCTTGTTGATAACGGACTTTTCTTTGCCATTTTTTCGGTGATATCTTCATCCCAGGTTAAACCCAAACTCCAGTCTAAATCATAAGGAATAAAATGTGCTTGGTTGGTGACGCTATCAAAATAAATATACGTATTGTTCATGTTGTTGCGCATATCATCGGGATTACCGGTTAAGTAGCTCACCGCGACATACATTAAAAACTTATCGATATCCACAACCCGATTCAATGCTGTTATTTTCTCTTCAGACGTTGGTAACCGGTTCATGGTAGCAAGGGTTTTTACAAGATTCATCAGTGCAGTATGTTGCGACGTTTTTCGGTTGGTTTTTAAATCATAAGTTGGGTGATAAAACTCTTCAGTGTTTTCAACCCCTACCTTCTCTGATAAAAATTCGTATTCATTCGTGGTTGGGTTTAACGCGGCCATTTGATTGAGTAAGAGTTCGTTGGGATAGAGAGCTTTGTATAAATCCCCATTGGCGTTGGCTCTTGGAAAGTGCCTGCCAATAAAAATATCATCAATCGCTTCATTGATCGTGTAAATGCCGATGTCATGTCCTTGGTTTTCGGTTTGGAGAGAAACCATCGATAAGGTTGAATGGGGAGTGACCACACCATGGTGCTTAAATAACTTCGAGGCATAAATTTGGTTCACCATCGATTGGTCGTTTGAACGATTCCATTTAAATTCTAATGTCTTCATGCCAAACAATCGCCGGTCTTTTCTAGCTTGATAGGCGGGGTCTAAGGCTTGCCAGGTCTTTTGAAGGTTTAAAGGCCCGTAAAAAACTTCATCATAAGTTTGATCAAAAGACATCCGAAAGTGGAAAGGGTTTTGTAGTCTTGCGTTCTCGTTAAGAAAAGGACCTCGAGAAAAAATATTCCCTTTTTGACGAAGCCCAACCTCTTCATACACGAAACTTTGGTTGTTGATGGTTAACTCAATCGTTGCCGGAAAGTAATAATCATTAAACTGGCCGTTTTTTTCTTGACCATACGTTTCAATGGCCATTAGATTTGTTTGGCTAATTGAAATGGCGACATCAAGCTTGGTTTCCACCGCCCAAAAATTGACATAATCCAAGGGTTGATTAGGTTGGGTTGTTTGCGTCGATTGATTCGGTAGAGAAAACTCAAAAGATATCCCTTCACAACTCGAGACGATGAATAAAGAAAAAAACGTTGCAATTAAGAGTTTTTTCACTGTTGAATTAAATTCATCAACTCAGATAACTCTTTGAGTTTTTCCTCAGGTTTTTTATTATCAATCGCTTCTTTGACACAGTGATCCATGTGATCACGAAGAATAAGATTATTGGCTTTTTTTAACAACGCTTGAACCGCCAACACTTGCTTGGTAATGTCCACACAATAACGATGATTTTCATACATACTCAAAACCGCTTTGAGTTGGCCTTCAGCCGTTTTTAATAAGAGGGTGACGTCTTTTTCGGTTGTGTTTTTTTTCATGAACAACCCTCCATTAGGGGGTATGTTTATCTTAACATAGTTGACGCTGAAGATGGCACGTTGATGTAACATTTTGGAATGCGAAAGCAAACCCTGCCAGGATATCCAATCACCTAGGGATAACCCACTAAGTAAGCACCACGACCATCAACTTATCTGATTATTAAGATAAAAATATATCCAACGAAGGATGATGAAATCCGTTATAATTATGGATAGGATATACATGATGGACATCATCACCACCATTTTAATCAGTGTTTCAGTTGTCGGTATTGTTATTCTTTTGGTTGTGGTCCTCAGACAACAACATCAAACCAAACAAGCGCTAACCCTTCAAGATTTAAAGAACATGAATGAGCAAATTGATAAATCCATTAAACAAGCGAACCAGGCTGTTAATGATGTGTTAATGATGATGCAAAGACAAGTTGGCCAATCGCAATCTGATTCCCTACAAGGACAAACGCAGTTAAGGTTAGAACTTACCAAGCAATTGGATAACCTCACTGTGACCAATGAAAATAAACTTGAGTTGATTCGGCAAACCACAACCTCGATGTTAGAAAAACTGCAAAAAGACAATGCAGACAAACTTGAAAAGATGAGAGAAACCGTCGATGAAAAGTTAAACAAAACCTTAGAAGAACGCTTAACCCAAAAGTTCCAATTGATTAGTTCTCAATTTGAAACGGTTCAAAAAGGCTTTGGAGAAATGCAAGGTCTAGTCTCTGGGGTTGATGAATTAAAACGCGCACTGAGCAATGTGAAAACCCGTGGTATCATGGGTGAAATTCAGCTTGGAAGAATCTTAGAAGAAATCTTGTCTCCGGATATGTATCTAAAAGAAGTCCCCACGAGACCTGGATCTACAGAACGTGTGGAATATGCGATCCGATTACCAGGGGATGGCAATCATCCTTTGTTCTTGCCGATTGATTCTAAATTTCCTTTAGAAGATTATTACACGGTGTTAACTGCCTACGACACCAACGACATGAAACAAGTGGATGCGGCTTTAAAGGTCCTTGAAACCAAAATTGAACGGTTTGCCGATGATATTGCCAGTAAGTACATCGAAGTCCCTTATACGACGAATTTCGCGGTGTTATTTTTACCTGTGGAAGGTTTGTTTGCCGAAGCGATACGTCGGGGCTTGGTAGAAAAACTACAAACCAAATACAACGTGGTGCTGGCAGGACCAACGACCATGGCCGCTTTACTTAACTCATTACAAATTGGGTTTAAAACCCTCGCCATTCAAAAGAAATCCCAAGAAGTCTGGCACGTCCTTGCCAATGCCAGAAGTGAATTTGATAAATTTGCCGACGTCTTGGCCAAGGCCCAAGAAAAGATTCAATCCGCAGGCAGTGAGCTTGACCGATTGATTGGCACAAGAACAAGAATGATTCAATCCAAACTTAAAAATCTAGAAACCTTAGGCGAAAATCTTAAGATTGACGAACCAAAAGTCGATGATGAAGAATAATTTTTTTCCTCTTGATTTGTTGATAAAATAAAAGCATGAAGGCAACGACCCAACGTTTATTCCATTATGTTTTAACCCATCAATTTGCTTCGATTGCCACTGCCCAAGTGGAAACCAATGATCGCATTGCGATGAATTTAATTTATTGGTTAGCCGATCATCACCTGGTCACCCATCCTTTGGTGAAAACCGAAGACATCAAGAATTACCTTTCCAAAGAATGCAAAGCGTTTTACGAGCAACAACAATGGAAACACGATCCTGACTTGATTCTATTCTTGTTGTTGGTGACCCTTGGTAGTAAACCGTATGAAGCATCAAGTTTGTATCATTATCACCGCTATAAAGTATATTTCTTAAACT
>DBCA01000043.1:5045-8480 GCA_002292805.1 Caryophanales bacterium UBA970 | reverse complement strand
GTGTTTGGGTAAGCGTAAACGGTATCTCCAATTTTGGCAAGATCAACTGACCATTCGATATTACGTGCAAGTACATCAGTACGGTATTGTTGAACAGGAGACAAAGCCCCTGCTGTGACTAAATCTTGTAATTGATCATCTGGAAAAGCGAAGACATCGGCACCACCAGCGATATCAAGCGTTAAAACGCTCTTTAATTCTGGTTCGCCAACCGCAGCAAATTCAAACTCTACATTTAAACTTGGGTTAGCAGTTTTAAATTCTTGAGCTTTGGCTTGTAAGAAATTTTGTTCTTGGTTTGGACCCCATACCTTAAGGGTAACGGTACTGGGTTCACCAGTACCGCCACATGCCACAAGGAGAAGAGGTAAACCAAGTACTGAAAAAATCAGCTTTTTGTTCATTCAATAAACCTCTTTTTATGAATTTAGAATTAAGAAGCGTAAGAAACACCGTGAATCACTAACGTTCCGGACACAGGAGCAGCTACTGTACCGTTATTTGGAAGTTCATGGAAAACAACAAGTAAGTTTAATTTAGCGCGATCAACTTCACTAATAGATGAGATATCTAAGACAAAGGTTTGTTTTTCACCAGTAGCAACAGAGCGAACTTCCTTGTTAACTCCACCTTGTTGTTCAATCTTGAATACGTATTGATGTCCATTAACACCTGTATATTCAAAGTTAACTTTGGTCTTTGTAGCATCAAAACCACCATAGATTCTCAATTGAGCATTTGCATTCCAGAATGCGTCAGTAGTATTTAGATAACCAATGCTTGTACCAGTTGTTGGAGCATAAGCGAGGGTTGGAAAACCATAGTTACTCCATGCTGGAGAAATTACAATACGTAATGAACTACCAACTATACGAGCTTCGATTAAGAAGGCGTGTGGGACTTGTTCTGTACCTACTAGGACTTTGATATTACCAGCACCAGCATTTTCAAAAGCTCCTGTTGGCATGGATGCGACGCGATCAAAGCCTGCATCAAAACCAACACCCCATTCGGTACCAGACTTTAATTTAAATTCTTTATTTAAACCTAATGTGAAGACACCGTAGTATTTTCCATCGCCATTGGTATCAGCTAATGACAATGAAGTGTCACTTGGAGTCCATGCTGGTGTGGTTACATCACCGACTAAGAATAAACCACCAGCTAATCTTGCCAAATCACCAACGCGTACAACCGTTGCGGTTGTGGCTGATGCTGATGCACCCACAGTTAATGTAATTTCATATGAACCAGCACGTAAAACTTTAATGTTTCCGCCGTTTTCAACGATATCACCAGCGACTGGATTTTGAACGATTGAGAAACCTAAATCTCCACCCCATGCACCGTTCTTAGCAAACTTGAATTCATCGTTTACATATAAGTTGAGGGTTAAGGAGTAATATTCATTTTCATCGTTTAAGTTACTCATCTTAAAGGATAGATCTTCTACGGTCCATCCAATCATCGTGCCAACTAATGACCAATCAGTGATTGATGGAGCAGGAATAACTGGATCACCATTACGAACGATCGTTAAAGTTCTTGATAGCGCCGGTAAGGACACGAGTGTAACGGTGTAACTTCCGTCAACCAAAGTTTGGAAGTTAAAACCGTCAAAGCCATCAGGAACTGAAGTAGTGTTGCCATCTTCAGGTATCACTAAAGCTCCTTGCGCATCTTTTGTCCAAGCAACACCCTTATCGGTAACTGTTAAACCAGCACTTGCTGGGTTAACTTGGCCGTTAACCCAAGCTGTGCCGACGATAATTTTCCAAGTCGAGTCTTCGTAAAGATCGCCAGTCCAAGAGTACGAGTTAGTACCAGCTGTACGAGTCATAATCGTCCCGTTGGTTTCCGACCAACCACCAATGTTGGCTTGACCACCAATCATTCGATACTCATTAGTATCTAACGCAATTGAAGATGCTGGTGTGGACGATGCTGTCCCACCGCATGCGGCTAACACAAATAACAATGCAGGTAATAGATGATTTTTGTTCATTAAAAAATCCTCCTTTTCTATTCCTATCTACTATATTAAAGCGCTTACATTTATTTGTAAAGAACTAAATGAACAACTTTACAATGAAACTATTCTTTTTGGAATTTCTTGATAGAAACTAATTTCCTCGTGATAATATTAAATGAGTAAAGGGGATTTTATGAAAAAAATCACTACATTAATGATGTCATTGATGTTTGTTGTTGCTGCATGTGGCGGGACAACGGCTTCTTCGTCGGGATCGACGATTCCAGGTCCGTTAGATTTACCTGCTGCCTCAGAACCGACCATCATCTTTCACTATAATCGACCAGATGGCGCTTATGACAATTGGAATATGTGGATTTGGGCAATGGGGTATGAAGGTGCTGGATATCAATTTACTGGCGACACCACGTATGGAAAGTATTTAAGAGCGCCACTTTCAACATGGGCTGGCTCAAGTGAAATCGGTTTTATTGTCAGGAAGAGCTTACCTAATGAAGATTGGAATGCCAAAGATACAAGTTCTGATCGTTTTGTTAACTTAAATGAGTGGACTGCCAATGTAAATGGCGATTATAACGTCTTCTTAAGATCAATGAATGCATCAGTGTTTGTAGATATGGATGGGTCAATTTATAATGGGGTTCGTTCGGCCATGTTCCAAAACACCTCCATTATCTTGGTGAGCACCACAGCTGCTGCTAATAAAATTGAAATTTTTGAAAATGGAACACTGAAGAAAACCGTGAACGCATTAGCGATTAACAATTCAGTCGATGTTTACGTCAATATTGCAACAGAAATTAATCCAGTTAACTTTGCGTCACAATACACCGCAAAAGTTTATTTCACGGAAAATGATCCAAAACCTCGGACCGTTCCTGTGCTTATCAATCGGTTATTTTCATCCGCGAGTTTTGGTGAACAATACAATTATGATGGAGAATTAGGACCCGTTTACTCCCAAGCATCCACGACCTTTAAAGTGTGGGCTCCAACTTCTTCAGACATGAAATTACGGCTTTACGATAATGGTACGCCTGTGGCAATCTCTGCTCAATTGGGAAATGNNGAAATGACCAATTTACTTCAGTCACCATGACGCGTGTAAGTAAAGGGGTTTGGGAAACCACGGTGAGTGGTGATTTACACGGCAAATACTATACTTATTTGGTTACCAACGCCAGCGGTGTTCATGAAGTCGTTGATCCTTATGCCAAAGGCGCAGGTGTCAATGGTCGACGTGGGATGATCGTGGATTTCAGCAGAACCAATCCTTCAGGTTGGGCTGGTGTCAATGATACAGACACTTATGATTCAAATACCGATGCGATTCTTTATGAATTACACGTTCGTGATTTATCGATGGATGCTTCTTGGAATGGAACCACAGCAAATCGTGGTAAGTACGCGGCCATGCATGAAACGGGCACAACCTTTACAGG
>DBCA01000043.1:4357-4989 GCA_002292805.1 Caryophanales bacterium UBA970 | reverse complement strand
AATGCCGTTCATATCTTACCGATGTATGACCATCACAATAATGAATTAGCGGATGAATTTAACTGGGGTTATAATCCATTAAATTATAACGTTCCAGAAGGTCAATATTCCTCCAACCCACATGATGGTTTGGTGAGAATTCGTGAAGTGAAAGATATGGTGAAAGCCTATGACAATGAAGGTATTAAGATCGTCCTTGACGTTGTTTATAATCACTTAGGGGATGCCAACGGAAGTAACTTCCAACGATTAGTTCCAGGTTATTTCTTCCGTTATAACTTAGATGGCTCTTTATCCAATGGATCAGGGGTTGGCAACGACACCGCTTCTGAACGGTTCATGTTCTCGAAGTTTATTGTCGATTCAACCGCCTTCTGGGCAGAAGAATATAAACTTGGTGGATTCCGATTTGATTTAATGGGTCTGCATGACACGGCGACGATGAAAAAAGTGAAGGATGCAGTGACGGCCATTGATCCAGATACCCTCATTTATGGGGAAGCTTGGAATATGTCTGGTACAGTGACGTACGCTAACGTTCCTATGGCTAACCAAACCAATTTGGCGACGAGCAACATGGCCAATATTGGCGCATTCTCCGACTTAATGCGTGACGCGGTTCGCGGTGGTGT
>DBCA01000043.1:1213-4282 GCA_002292805.1 Caryophanales bacterium UBA970 | reverse complement strand
TCATCCTTAAAACGCTCATTTAAAGGGCAATTAAATACCAACACCGATCCAAACCGTATAGTGAGTTATATCTCGGCCCACGATAATTTAGGGCTCTATGATAAATTACTCACGTCTGGCGTGAGTGAAGCCAATGCCCCTAAGGTCAATACGCAATCGTCGTCGATGATGATTTTCTCTCAAGGGATTCCTTTCTTCCATGCGGGTGATGAATTGATGAGACAAAAGATTAATGCTGATGGTACATTCAACCATAACTCGTATAACGCGCCAGACTCAGTGAACTCCATCAAATGGGCTAATAAAGCTGTTCACTTCGATTATTTTACAAAGTACCAAGAGATGATTAGCTTAAGAAAAGCAACCGAATCCATGCGTTTAGGATCGGCGAGCGAAGTGGTTAATCAATATAGCGACTTAACTGAGTTTGGCGGATTAACATTCACCAATTCAACCATTGCTTATCGCCTTAACGCCGATGCTAACTCAACGGATGCCTATGATGAATATGTGGTTATTCATAACGGTAACAATGCAGGGGTGACCTTGAATACAACTGGTTATACCGTGGTTTATGTGTCATCTGGAACATTAACCAGTGGCGCGACAACATCGGTTGGTGCTAACGTGTCTATCGTCCTTGCGAAAAATAATTAGTTTAATAAAACCTCTTTGAATCCATCAGATAGGTTTACTCTTTCTTGACCAACTATCTTCTTTGTGAACATGAATGAATACGAAAAGGAATAATGCCCGTGTATAAAACCGTAATGATGAACGAGCTTGAATTGGTGATGAAAAAAAGACCCGTTCAAGTGCTGGATGTTCGTGAACTTGATGAATATGAACTAGGGCATATCCCAGGGGCCATCTTTGTTCCTCTTTCTGAATTCGTCAACCACATCGACAAAGTTGATAAAACCAAACATTATTTCATTGTTTGTCACTCAGGTTCTCGGTCTCAAACGGTCGCAGAATACCTTGGCAAACAAGGATATCAAGTCACCAATGTCATGGGTGGAATGAGCTCATATCGCGGTTTACAAACCAAAGGTTTAAAGTAAAATCATCAAAGAAAAAAAGCGTTGAAATCAACGCTTTTTATATTGCAAACAATCCATACTTAAGCGCGTAAAGACTTTTCAATTTCCGTTAAGAATGCATCCAGTGGTTGATTACCTAACAGTTCATATTTTTCATTGATGATGATCTTAGGGACACCGGAAACATTATATTGTTGAGAAATGCCTGGGAATGTATTGGCTTCAATCATTTCTGCTTGAATGTTTGGGTTCAACATCGCTAAACGGTGCGCGGTTTGAACCGCACCTGGGCAATGGGGGCAGCTGAGGGTGACAAAGACTTTAATCTGTACTGGTTTGTTCACCTTGGCGATGCGGTCTAACGCCACTTGAGGAATCTTTAAAGGGAAACCAGACATCTCGATTAAAGCACTGATGAATGAATTGATTTCATGACCAGCAGGAATACCATTAAATTTAACACCTTTATATTCCCCTAAGTCGTTTAACATGACAAAGCTTGGGATTAAGTTAATACCGTATTGTTTTGCTTGATCGGCATGTTGGTTCTTATCGAGGACTTCTAACTTAATTTTAGGATTTGTATCTTTAAATTCCGTTAATAGTTGCTTGGTTTCTGGGCAACTTTGGCAGCCCTTTTCATCGACAAATAACTTAATGGTGATTGGACGAACCATTTGTTGAAGGATCTCTGTGATTTGTTTACGAATGTCGTCGGTAAAGAATTTTTCCATGTGCATACCTCCTTTAGGAATGATGGAGTAAATATTGTTGAATTGCCAGAGCGGCTTTTGCACCGTCTCCCACGGCAATGACAATCTGTTTAAACGGGTGATGCGTGACATCCCCAGCGGCAAATAGGCCGGGAACACTGGTCATAAAATCTTGGTTGACGATCACTTCACCTTGCGGGGTTAAGGCAACCAGATCTTTGACGAGTGTTGAATTCGCAAGTAAACCAATTTGAATAAAGAGTCCATCGGCCTCAATGGTTGATTGTTTGTTAGTTTTCTTATCAAGGACCACGACTCGCTTAAGGGTTTGATTGCCTTCAGCGCGCAATAACTGCGTTTCTAATTGAACGCTCACTTGTTTCAGTTTGTTCAATTGTTCAAGGATGATCTTATCTGCTCGCCATTGGCTTCGATGCACCACGGTGATTTTTTTTGCCCACACTGCAAGATCAATGACCGCTTCTGCGGCGCTATTACCACCACCGGCAACGATGACATGTTTATCTTTGAAAAAAGGCGCATCGCACGTGGTGCAATAGGAAACCCCTTTATTGGCAAATTCAAGTTCACCTGGAATCCCTAATTGACGGGGTTGGCCACCCGTCGCTAATAAGACAGTTTTGGAAGTTAAAGTCACCCCATTATCGAGTTCAACACTAAAATGAGATTTAATTTTCTTTAAAGACTGTACACGAACGTCTAAATAAAGTGGGACTTGAAGGGTTTCTAAATGTTTTACAAAGGTATCTGATAAGTGCTTACCTTCTGTCATCGGAATGCCTAAATAATTATCTACCGTGGAGGTGTTGTGTAATTGACCGCCAATTTCTTTACTGATGATGGCCACTTTAAATCCTTTACGTTGGGCATAAAGCGCAGCATTTAGTCCAGCGGGACCACCACCAATGATTAACATATCCCAAAGAGAAATCTCTTCAAAGATTGAGGGAATCGCTCGTTTTTGAATTTGTAAATCAAACATATTATCGGCTTTTGACAATTAAATTCATCGCTTGTTGAATCGCGTCTTTGTCCTTAGGATCATCCAACATGATTTGTTGTAAATTCTCGGTGGTAATTAACGAAATGGTTTTATCTAAGTTCGCGCGTATCGCTTTTAACTGAACAACCAAATCCTGGCAATGTTCTTGGTTTTCCATCATCGATAAAACCCCCTTCATTTGACCATGAAGACGTTTCATTCGGTGGAGAAGATCTTGATTACATTTCATATTTTTAATATACCCATATGGGTATTAAATGTCAATGGAGATACTTTGTGGTTGAGACAT
>DBCA01000043.1:0-1181 GCA_002292805.1 Caryophanales bacterium UBA970 | reverse complement strand
ATAAAGAAGGTCGCTAAGAGTTCAGATAGTTTGTCTGGATCGTTACTTAAGCTATGGCCGCTATTGGGAAAGAAGATGGCTTCAATTGGAGCGTTGATCGCTGTAGCAGCCATTAAAAATCCTTCCATGTTACTCAAAGGGATAAGCTCATCTAATCCCGCATAGCCAATCAAGGTTGGGATGGCTGTGGATAAATGATGAATGGGCGAGGCGTCCATCCAAGCATCAGGATAACCGTTCGCGACTAGGTCTTCTGGACCGATTAACGATGTTGCCATTAATCCATTGGCAAGAAAGAGTTGAACCGTCGGGTCACCAAAAGAAAGATAGCCTGGATCAGTGAAATCAACTGGAGGCACTAACGCCATCGCAAACTCAATTGGAATCGGGCTTACGTTACGGTAAGCATAAAGCATCGCCAAATGGGCCCCAGCACTTTCTCCGACCATCGCCATCCTAGTGGGATCGACATTTAAATCACTCGCAAAGTCTTTTAAAAATTGAATCACCAATTGAATATCATCGAGCATATCAAGGTAAGTTGCCCCTGTCATGATGAAGCGATAGTTCATGCTGACATAACCATAACCAGCGTCTACCACTTGTTGTTGATAACGACGCATCATGCTTTTGTCACCGCTGATCCAACTGCCACCATGGATAAACAAGACCATTGGTGTTGGGTTAGCATCATTGGGTCGATACTCAATTTCTAAGGTTTGTCGTGGATCTAATCCATACGCAACTTGATTGAGAAAGATAGATTCATTGATGTCAGAGGTTTGCAGTAGTGAGGATGTCGAAGAAGCACTAGAACTATTAATGGATGAAGTGGTTAATGAAGAACTAACGTCACCACAAGATGTTAAGACGATCAAAGCAATCGTCGTTAAAAGATAATTTGTTTTCATGCCTTAATTATCATTAGCAAAGGATATAAATACAATGTGTAAGCATCAGTAATTTTATATTTATTGTTCAAGAAAAGAGTTGGGTAATTAAAACTAACGCTTCTTTGCCGTGCCAAAACCACCTTGGACAGGTCGAACATCCAAGAACGTTACCACTGCTTTAGGAAAACGGGCTGCCATATGGGCAACCGTTTTTCTTCTTTTTCTAGGGATATAAGAAATAATCATCGCGTTATGATGGCCGCTTTTGCCAATTGAATCAAGAATGGT
>DBCA01000035.1 GCA_002292805.1 Caryophanales bacterium UBA970 | reverse complement strand
CATCGTTTCTAATTATAACAAAAAAATAAAAAACCCTATATAGAATAGGGTTTTCTTTGTTGAATCGTGTTAATCGTTGATGCCGATGTAGGTGGCTTCTTGAGGTTCGTTGCTACGTTCAGAAACGGATGGTTTTCCTAACTTGTTTTTTGAAGGAATCCAATCAAAGGATAACCATGTATTCACCCCTTTAAAGAGACGATGAAATGGTTTGAAGGTGGCAGGAATCATCGCAGTGATGAACAATGCAGCGAGGGCACTTCCTAACAAAAGCGCAGAGAATAAACCTTGTAAAGCCCCTGGACCAATCGCTAAGAAAGTTAACCCTGGATAGACAAGGGCCAATCCAGTTAAAAAGATTATCGCAGCAGATTGACTGGATGCTTTCTTGAGTGCCAAGGTCGAATCATCGATGGTGATTGGCCGGTCTTTAATCAAGACAAGATCCTCTTTGGCGCGAGCAAAAATCACCAGGATCAATAACAAGCTAACAAAGGTAAGGGTGAATAAACTTAACGCAAGGGTGGCAGGGGAGGCAATTCGACTTGCAATGAATAACCCTAAGGTCAGTAAGGCAATGGATCCGCTGATCAGTATGCTGGTCAAGGCAGTGGCTAAACCTTGACGAATCGAGAGATAGACCCCAACCATGACCAACGCCAATAGCACGCCAATGGCCATATCAAGAATGGTAGGTTGATTGGTGATGGAGGTGGTAGGATAAAACCCAACGACGGTGACTTGATCATCTTCATAGACGGTATTAATCACTTCTTCCAATAATTCGTTGAAGTTAGTAAAACTTATCACTGGATCTTGGCCATTATCAAAGGCAAACGTGGTCGCATCGGTCACGTCAAGGGCAAGTTGTGCTACAAAAATTCGGTATAAAACATCAATCTCATTTTCTCTTCTGGTAAACTCATGAATTTGAATGGTTGGATTGCTTAAAGTTAAGGCTTCTCCATCGACGGTAATAAAGTCAATCATGTTGCTGACATCGACGGTGGTTTCAAATTGGGAGAATTCTTTTGCTTCTAAGTAGAGTCTAGACGGATTCGTCGAGACAGGGGTTTGAATCACAGGGATATTCACCGTGGTTAACACCAACACGGCGGCCAAGGAAAGTACGCCACCAATGACAGCGATTGGGGATAAAAATTTACCTCGTGATGTAAAGTCACGGGTCGCAAACCGACCAGCATAGACTGGTTTTTCATCTTTGAGCAAGTTAGGAATTAATTTCGATTGTAAATTTAACCATGATGGATGATTCACCAATTCAGTGGTTTGCATGAGTTGTGCATAAATCACTTGGTTACCTAGGAAAACAATCACCAAGTTAATCAGGGAGCCAATCATCAACATGACGGCAAAATTTTGGGCAAGGTTACCAGCAAAAATATAAATGAATAAACCAAAGATGAGACTCACCACGGTGATGTCTAACATCAATGGGATTAATTTACCATTGGCTTCAATATGCGATTTTTTAAAAGGTCTTCCTTGATAGATTTCTCGACGTAAATAAGTCAGGTAGAGCACTGACGTTAACAGCCCTAAGACCCCAACCGTGATGATCCCAAGCAAGGCAGCACTGGAGAATTCTAAGTTCAACCAAATAAAGGAAAACAACGTCAGGAAGATCGATAAGGTTGTGGTGGCAAGAATACCAATCGAACCTAATCGGTAAACGATGACAAGGACAATCACCATCATCAATGTCGAAGCGATTAATGCCCAAAGGGTTTGACTATTGGCAATCGTTAGAATGTTTTCAAGTAATAAGAGTGGTTCAATGGCAGCAGGAATATTTTGTGAATATAAAAATTCGACGGTGTAAGGTAAATCACCAGCATTGACAAGGTTGCGATAAAAAATTGCTTCTTCGTTTGCTTGAGCAACGACCGTAGCTTCAAAAATATTGTTTTCATTGGCACTGCCAAACTTCGAAGGAGAAACTAAAAAGGCCAATTCGGTTTGATTTTCTTGATCCCACCACATATTCGCAACAGGGAATCTAAGAAGGATTTTTTCTGCCATGTCTGGATTATTTAATGATTCTGAATAGGAATCAGCTTCAAGTTTACCCGCCCACAAGAGTAATTCTCCGTCTGTACTTTCAGCGCCACCTGCTTCGGTGACAATGACTTCTTTGAGATAGGTGAGATCTTTGACTGGGAAAACCACAAATGGATTTTGACCTTTGTATTCAATTCGAGCAGTTTGACCTTCAAACATTTGTTCATTGGTCGCACAAACTTCCGTGGTGGTGCATAAGGTAAATTCAGCATCAAATCCAAGATAATCTTGAATTCGTTTGTACTTGGTTTCTGAAGTTTCTGAAACGGTGACCCGAATTTGGTCGTTGCCTTCCACATTGACTTCATATTTAGTGACCAAGGAATTTTCAAGACGTTCAATCATGGTATTGGCGATATCAGTGACATCGTCAGCGTTTTCAAACACGAGATCTTCGTTTTCTTTGTCGGTGATTCGGAAAACCATTTCCCGACCGGATGTAAATTCTAAATTGGTATTGATCCCACCGATGACCGATAGGAAGTTAATTCCCACCAATAAAAAGGTGGTTATCGATAAAATGAGATACGTGAATAATCTTCGCATGATTGATCCTCCGAAAGGTCGTTTCAACGACAAAATGTCGCTATAACACTTTACTATGTTTTTACCCTTAATTCAACGATAAAAAGTTAAGGAAAGGAGATGATTTTAAAACAAAAGTCCTTGATATGGCCGTTTTAAGTGTTGATATGCTTTTTCCGTGGCGACGCGCCCTCGAGGCGTACGGTTGATTAGACCAATTTGTAATAGATAAGGTTCATAAACATCTTCTAA
>DBCA01000036.1:5220-5361 GCA_002292805.1 Caryophanales bacterium UBA970 | reverse complement strand
CTTCGGTAATAAGGGTGAAACCTCAGGAACAGGCGTTGCGTTCTCACGTTCGCCATCCACGGGTGAAAAGAAACTTTTTGCTGAATACTTACCAAACGCTCAAGGTGAAGACGTGGTTGCGGGTATTCGTACTCCATTACC
>DBCA01000036.1:0-5207 GCA_002292805.1 Caryophanales bacterium UBA970 | reverse complement strand
GTGGAATACTTACAAAAAACCCAACCTAAGGTTTATCAAAACTTTTTAGACATCGTCAAGGTTCTTGAAGGCAAATATCGAGACATGCAAGATATGGAATTTACCGTTGAAGAAGGTAAACTCTACTTCTTACAAACTCGTAACGGTAAACGTACGGGTGCTGCTGCATTAAAGATTGCTTGTGATTTAGTCGATGAAAAAGTCATTACTCCAGAAGAAGCAGTCATGCGTGTGGATCCAAAATCCTTAGACACCTTACTCCACCCAAGTTTTGATCCAAAAGCATTAAAGACGATGACCTCAATCGGTGACGGGTTACCAGCATCTCCTGGTGCTGCCACCGGTAAGATTTCCTTTACCGCTGAAGACGCTGCAAAACGCGGCGCTGCTGGTGAAAAAGTAATTCTTGTCCGTGCAGAAACCTCTCCAGAAGACATCGAAGGCATGGTCGCCGCCCAAGGGATTTTAACCGCTCGCGGTGGGATGACCTCACACGCTGCTGTTGTCGCGCGTGGCATGGGTAAGACCTGTGTTGCTGGTGTTGGTACTGCTGTCATCGATGAACATAAAGGCACGGTGAAGTTTGGTAACAAGACCTATACAAGCAAAGATGTGATTTCAATTGATGGTTCAACTGGTTTGGTTTACGAAGGCGACATCGCCCGCGTGGAAGCTGGTTTAACAGGTTACTTTGGTCGCATCATGACTTGGGCCGATCAATATCGTACCCTTAAAGTTCGTACCAACGCTGACACACCAAAAGATGCGGCAACCGCATTAAAGTTTGGTGCTGAAGGTATCGGTCTATGCCGTACAGAACATATGTTCTTCGACAAAGAAAGAATTTTCTACGTTCGGAAGATGATCCTTGCAGAAACCTTAGCGGCAAGAGAAGAAGCGTTAGCCAAACTCTTACCATTCCAACAAAAAGATTTCTATGAACTCTTCATGGCGATGAAAGACTTAAACGTCACCATCCGTTTACTTGATCCACCTTTACATGAATTCTTACCACAAGAAGATGACAAGATTAAAGAATTAGCCACTGAATTAAAGATGACGGTTGCTCAAGTCAAAGCGCGTATCGACTTCTTACATGAATTCAACCCAATGATGGGTCACCGTGGTGTTCGTTTGGATGTCTCTTACCCAGAAATTGGTAAGATGCAAACCAGAGCGATCATCCGTGCAGCTTTGGATGCGCAAAAGAAATTAGGAACTAAAGTGGTTCCTGAAATCATGATTCCTTTAGTCTTAGATGTGAAGGAATTAAAGGTCGTCAAAGACATCATTGAAACAACCGCCCAAGAAGAAATCGCCAAGAGTGGTCAAAAATTAACCTACCAAATCGGAACGATGATTGAGATTCCACGCGCAGCCTTGTTAGCAGAAGAAGTCGCCACTGAAGCACTCTTCTTTAGTTTCGGTACCAACGACTTAACGCAAATGACCTATGGTTTCTCACGTGACGATGCTGGTAAGTTCTTACCAGACTACTATAAGACCAAAATCTTTGAACAAGACCCATTCCAAACCGTCGATCAAAACGGTGTCGGTAAGTTAATCAAGATGGCGGTTGAAGGTGGCCGTAAGACCCGCAAAGACCTTAAAGTTGGGATTTGTGGTGAACACGGTGGCGATCCACTCTCCATCGAATTCTTCCACAATGCTGGTTTAAACTATGTCTCTTGCTCACCATTCCGTGTCCCAGTGGCAAGATTAGCTGCAGCTCAAGCCGCGATCAAAAGCAAACGCGCTGCGAAAAAAGCTTAGTTGATACAATATAAAAACCCACGAATCAATCGTGGGTTTTTTCTTTATGTTTTTATTTTCCTATTTTCTTAAGCCACTCTTGGTAATACTTTTCTTTATTGGTTTGGCGTGATCGGGCGATGCCCATTTCACCTTTTTTCACGTCATTAACGATGGTGCTTCCTGCAGCAATGAGGGTTTCGTCGGCAATCACCACTGGGCTAATGAGTGTGGAACCTGAGCCAATAAAAACGTTTTTACCGATGATAGTTTTATGCTTCTTGTGACCATCATAATTGGCGATGATTGTTCCGCATCCAATATTCGTATTTTCTCCAACTTCACAATCACCCAAATAAGATAAGTGAGCAACTTTAACGCCGTTTTGTAAGGTCGCCGCTTTGATTTCCACGAAGTTACCAACGCGTGCTTGATCGTTAAGGACCACATGGGCGCGTAAGTGGGCATAAGGACCAATCAGGTTTTGATTACCAACCACGGAATCAATAATCTTGGAAGATTCAATATGATTGCCTTGACCGATGGTGGTATTTTCAATTACCGAGTTCGCGCCAATGAAATTACCTATGCCGATGGTGACTTTGCCAACCAAATAAACCCCTGATTGAATCGTGGTGTCTTGACCAATGACCACTTGAGGAGAAATGAAGGTATTGTCTGGGTTTTCAATCGTGACACCGTTCACCATGTGTTGATGATTAATTCTATGTTGCATGATCTTTCTTGCTTCTGCTAATTGCGCTCGGTCATTGATCCCAAGTGTTTCTTCAAAGGCATCGACCGTGGAGGTGCCGACTTTTAAACCCTTATCCATAAACATCTTAATCAGAGACGTGATGTTTAACTCTCCATTTTTTGGGTTGGGGGTTAAATCACGAAGGTTTTGAAATAATAATGAGTTGTTAAACACATAGAAACCAGTGTTGATTTCTTTGATCTTTTTTTCTTCTTCGTTTGCGTTAATTTCTTCAACAATCGCGGTCACTTGACCTTTGGAATTGCGAATCATCCGTCCATAACCAAAAGGTTGGTTAACGATGGACGTTAAGATCGTTAAATCAAACTTACCTTGAATATGGGTTTGGACGAGTTGATCTAAGCTCTTGGTGGTGATTAATGGGGTATCCCCGGAAACAATCAAGGTGGTTCCTTGTTTGCCTTCTAGTAAAGGTGCGACTTGGATGACCGCGTGACCGGTACCTTTTTGTTCGCGTTGCCAAACGATTTCTGATTGACCTTCCACGACCTTGGATGTGGTTTCTCCACCATGTCCGACGATGGTAATGGTCCGATCTAGCTTAAGTGGTTTTAACGCGTTAATCACGTGGCCAACGAGTGGCACACCAAGCAAGTCAAAAGCGACTTTACTTTTGGTTGAATCCAGTGATTTCATGCGGGTGCCTTTGCCGGCAGCCATGATGATGGCAAATGTGTTCATGTATATCCCCTCTTGTATTATATGGTTTTTTTCTTAGAAATTAATTGAAATAAACTTAAGTATTCTTGAACAGAAATCGTTTCTGGTCTTGCTTGAGGGGAGACCTTGATCTTGGTGATCAACGCTTCTGCCTCTGGGCGATCGATGCCTAAACTAATCACATTATTCAAGATGGTTTTACGACGGTGTAAGAATAGTTTCTTGATGAAATAGAAGAATGGTTTAGGTTCCACCAAGGGACCTTTAACAAGTGCATCAAGTTGAAAGAGGATGGATTGAACGTGTGGTTCAGGATAAAAAGATACCGGACTGACTTCAAGGATGGGGGTAATTGTTCCTATGGTCGCTAAAAAGATGGCGAGGGGTCCATACACGTCATCCCCTGGTTGGGCGGTTAATCGCGGCATGACTTCTTTTTGCACCATCAAGATGGCGCGCGTAAAAGAGGAGAAATCTTTGTAGATCTTTTCAAGAATTTCCGTGGTCATGTAATAGGGTAAATTACCAATGATCACGTTGACGTCTTCAGAGGTGGCTTTTAAGAAGTTGAGTCGATGATGGTGACCTTGGGGGTAAGTTTTTTCTAGATATCGATGAAAGGTCACATCAATTTCATAGGATGTGTATTGAATGGAGGAGAGATCTAAAACTTTGGTAATTGCACCTAACCCTGGGCCAATTTCCATGACCTTTTGTTTGTTTTTAATCTTTGCAGCATTCAAAATGGTTTGAATCACTTGATCATCAATGAGAAAATTTTGCCCATAACGTTTCAAAGGAGAAACATGAAGGCTCGTTAATAACTGTTCTAATTCAGGGTGATATTTCATAAGATGGCTTTCAACTCATCATACTCAATTCCTAGGACATTGAGTCTTTTTAACATGGTTTTAACATTACAAGGACCAAGGTGAAAGTGTTGAATTGTTTTTGCTCTTAAGATAGACGCGTGTTGGTCACCGATAAAACCTAGGTTAGCAAGGTCTTGCATGGTCAAGGTTCCGTTGGTTTTTGGATGGGGCGTTAGTTTTTCAGATAAGGCTTTGATAATCGCAGATGGTGTCGCTTCTGCCACCCCAACCTTGCCGTGACTGATTGCAAACTTTTTTTCCACGAATGCATGGGTTAATCCAGGAATCGCTTGTTCAAGCGTTTGTCTAATTTTTTCTCCAGGAAAATCAGGGTCGGTGAAGACAATCACTTCTCGTCCTTTGGTTTTTGCTTGGCGGATAAACTCAATCACGTCAGAAGATAACGCCGATCCGTTGGTGGTAACAAAATCCGCATCAATCAATGGGGTTAATTTTTGAACATCTTTGACACCCTCAACAACAATTAAGGCATTCAAGGTTAATCTCATAATGTTTTCACGTGAAACACTTGCAGTGTGTTTTGATATAAGGTTTTTGTTAGTAATTCTTTCGATATATTCAGTGTTTCTTGGATTTTGTCCACAATGATGGGTAAGTGGATGGGGCTGTTTTCTTTGCCTCGGAAGGGGTGGGGGGACAAATACGGACTATCGGTTTCTACCAAGATTCTATTGAGTGGGGTGGCGAGTAAACTTGCCCTTGCGTCGTGAGCATTCTTAAATGTAATCGGGCCACCAAAGGAAAGATAAAAACCAAGGGAAATGAATCGAGGAACAAGTTCGCTTGGTCCAGCATAACAATGCATGATGCCACCTTGTTGAACTGGGTGGCGTTCTAAGATGGGTAATATGGCCTCGTATGCATCACGACAATGAATGACCACAGGAAGATGAAGGGTGTTGGCAAGATGGATTTGAGCGATGAACGATTGTGCTTGCTGTTCATGTTCTTTGGGATCTTTTTTCCAATAAAAATCTAAACCGATTTCTCCTATTGCCAAGATGCGACTTGGGTGGTGGTGATAAAGGGTGGTGATCCAATCAAGAGAGGAGGTAGGTTGAACATCCACGGGGTGTAAACCAATCACCGCATGAAGTCGCGGATCAAGGGTTGCTAATTCGGTC
>DBCA01000025.1:1456-9453 GCA_002292805.1 Caryophanales bacterium UBA970 | reverse complement strand
AACAATCCAAAGATGAAAACACCAAAAAAGAAAATCGCATGAAAGAACTTCAAGAATTTATCGCTAGATTTTCCGCCAATGCTAGTAAGAGTAAACAAGCAACCTCTCGAAAAAAAGAATTGGAAAAAATCACCTTAGAAGACTTAAAGCCGTCTTCAAGACGATATCCATTCATTGATTTTAAATTTGATAAAGACTTAGGTCAGGATGTATTGAGTTTTCAAGGGTTCAAGAAAAACGGAATGATTCCATCTTTTTCAACATCGATTCATCGTGGTGAAAAGATTGCCATTTTATCGGATAGTTCTCAACGTATTACAACGTTATTTGAAATTTTGCTTGGCACCAAAACCCCTGATGAAGGTGCTTATAAATGGGGCATTACCGTCACAACTACTTACCTACCTCAAGATAATAGTGAATTTTTTAAAGAAAGAATGCATCTCGTCGATTGGCTAAGACCCTATTCGAAAGACCAAACCGAATCCTACTTAAGAGGATGGTTAGGTCGAATGCTATTTTCTGGCGAAGAAGCGCTGAAACCTGTTACGGTTTTATCGGGTGGTGAAAAAGTCAGATGTATGTTTGCGCGTATGATGTTAACCGCAGGCAATGTTTTACTGATGGATGAACCAACCAATCACCTTGATTTAGAAGCCATTACTGCTCTGAATAAAGGAATGATCAATTATAAAGGTGTCATTTTATTTACCAGTCATGACCACGAGCTTCTTGCAACTGTTGCCAATCGCATTATTTATATTACAGAAGACAAAGTTTATGATAAACGCATGACCTATGATGAGTTTATTGATTGGGCAGAACAAGAAGGCGTAATCTAATATTAATTTGTTATACTATTTTCATTAGAGAAACTGATTCTCTTGGAGATAGATGGTGCATATAAAACCTTTAGGAATCGTGACCTTTATTCTCACGATGGTGGCGAGTTGCCAAGCGCAAGGATCCTTCATTAACTTATACACTGATCGTCATTATGATGTTGATCAAGAACTTTTTGATGCCTTCACATTAGAGACTGGCATTCAGGTCAATGTGGTTAAACTCGATGCCGATCCTTTGCTGACACGTTTGGAAACGGAAGGAACATCGACCGATGCTGATTTAATTTTTCTTGCCGACGCTGGTCGATTAGGTCGTGCAAAAGCAAAAGGTTTATTAAAACCTTTTCCTGATCAAGATTCTCTTGATGTGGTTCCATCCTATCTCAAAGACGATGACCAACAATGGATTGGCTTGACGAAGCGGGCTCGCATTCTTGTTTATGATCCAACTCGTGTACAAGCAAACCAACTGTCAACCTACGAAGCATTAGGGGATCCCAATTCAACCTTAAAAGTTGCGGTGCGCAGTTCAAGCCATGTGTACAATCAATCGCTGGTGGCATCGATGATTGAACAAATTGGTGTCACGGCCACGTCCACGTGGGTTGAAGGTCTTGTGAATCACTTTGCCATTCGCGATCCACTAACAGGAAGTACCCATCCAGTCGGTAACGACCGCGATCAAGCGAAAGCGGTTTATAACCAACGTGCCGATGTGGCGATCATGAATTCTTATTACTTTGGTCGGATGCTTTATTCCGAGGACGATAGTGAAGTACGAGTTGCTGAATCCCTGGCTGTTTATTTTCCGAATCAAGAAACCTTTGGCACCCATATTAATATTTCTGGCGTCGGTTTAACCAAGCATGGCAAACGCCAAGATAATGCCGTTGCCTTGCTTGATTTTCTTTTATCCTCGTCTTCCCAAAAGATTTTTGCCGATGGGAATTTTGAATACCCTGTTCGTGCAGATGTTGATCCCCATCCTTTGCTGCAGTCTTGGGGAAGCTTTGAAGAACAAACCATTGCTTTATCAAGCTTATATAGCAATAGTCTAGAAGCTTATCAACTCATGGTGGAAGCTGGATGGCGATAAAAATGCCGCGTTTACAAAAAGACCCGTTTGCCATCATCACTGGGATTGCTTTTATCTTTGTTGTCATCTTTCTATATCAATTCATTCCTCCGTTATTGCAAACCCCAGGACCAATGTGGGAGTTGATGCAGACGTATTGGTTTCCTGAAGTCTTGATTCAAACCTTTGCCCTTGTCGCTGGGACGGTGGTGATGAGTTTAGGGATTGGGGTTAGCCTAGGTTATTGGATGAGTTTTTACCGAGTGAAATGGGCGAGATTATGGGACATCCTTTTGGTATTACCCTTGGCGATGCCTGCCTATTTACTAGCCTATATTTATGTTGATTTAACCTCGTCTTCTTGGTTTCAATCTCGATTGGTCATCACGAATTTGTTTGGCGCGATCATATTATTTTCGTTAACCTTGTACCCTTACATTTATTTGGCGACGCGATCGTTTTTATCAAAGCAACCACAAACGATGTATGCCGCAGCCCAAAGTTTAGGAGCCAATCAACGCCGGATATTTTGGCGAATCATCCTTCCATTATTACGACCCGTCCTTGTAGGTTCTTCCGTCCTGGTCATCATGGAAGTGTTAAATGACTACGGCTTGGTTCAATATTTTGGGTTGAGGGTTTATGCGACCACCATTTTTCAATCGTGGTTTAATGGCAACGATTTAAACACCGCGGTGAGATTTTCTGTCCAATTGATTGTATTTATCCTTGTCATCTTATGGATTGAAAGCCGATTAAGAAAGTCATTTAAATATAGTTATGCCACGACACAAATTAAACCATTGATGAAACGTGACATCACAGGTTCCACCAGAGTTGCATTTTATATTGTTTCCTTGGTCGTCTTGAGTTTTGCATTGATCATCCCTGTGGCTCAATTGATCGCATGGTTACCTTCAGTGCCAAGTTCGATTTATGGTGACGCATTTGTGGATGGCACGATCTCGTCCATCTTAATGGCGTTTTATCCAACCATCATCATTTTGGTGATTTCTCTTGCGGTCATTAACTTTCAACGTATTTTTCCAAAGCCATGGAAAAAAACCATGTCACGTATTCTGACAATTGGGTATTCACTCCCCGGTGCGGTGATTGCCGTTGGCATGATCTTAATGGTGATTCCCCTTGATCGGTGGATCACAGAAACCTTCGGTTTAGATCGCTTACTAATATCCGGATCTTTATGGTTATTGACCTTTGCCCTCGTCTTAAGATTTCTTGCCGTTGCCAGTCACTTGATTGAAGGCACCTATTATAAAATTGGGATGAAGTACACGAATGCAAGTTATGCCCTTGGTCGTAAGCATTTGAAAACGTTATTGGCAGTGGATTTACCCCTGATTAGCCATGGGGTGATTGCCGCAGGTTTAATTGTGATGGTGGATTTATTCAAAGAATTACCTTTGACACTTATTTTAAGACCGTTTAATTTACAAACCTTGGCGACCTATTTATTTCAATTTGCTGGGGATGAACAAATTAACCTTGCTAGTCCGATGGCTTTGATGTTGGTTTTATTAACTGGATTGGCGGTCACTTTTGCCAGTGATATGATGTTAAAGGTGAATACGTATGAGTCTTAACATCCACAACTTATGCTTTCGATACAAGCCCAATCAACCCTTGATTGAGGACCTTAGTTTTCACGTTAAAACCGGCCAATTGGTTGCCATCACTGGTGCAAGTGGATGCGGTAAGTCCACCTTGTTGCAGTTAATTTTAGGATTCATTCAACCCGTCAGTGGTTCGATTCAATTTGCTGATCGCATCCTTACCGATGACTCGCATTTTGTCATGCCAGAATCTCGATCCATCGGCATCGTCTTTCAAGATTATGGGCTTTTTCCTCATCTTACCGTTCGTGAGAATATTGGGTTTGGATTGCGGTTACCAGCGAAAGAAAAACAATCAAGAATTGACAAGTGGCTTAAGCTATTTTCCTTGGCAGATGTTGCCTTTTCTTATCCTCATCAACTATCCGGAGGACAAATGCAACGAGTTGCGATTGCCCGAGCCGTTGCTCCTGAACCTCAGTTATTACTTTTAGATGAACCTTTTTCTAACCTTGACTCAACATTAACCGCTCGGCTTCGACAAGACTTAAAACCCATCTTTTTAGCCTTAAATATGACCATTGTCTTGGTGACCCATCATCGTGAAGATGCGATGTTTCTAGCCGATGAAATCTATGATTTTCCACTTTTGTTAAACTCAAAGTAGCACCCCTTAAAAAGTAGAGAAATCTCTTTTTACTTGTAAGCGCTACCATGATTAGGTATGCTATACATTAGAAGTAATAAAGGAGGACCTTTAATGTCAAATATTACTTTACAAATATGGGAATTCGAACTCGTATCCCATATTCTCACGCTCGGCTACGCTGTCATGGCGGCTGGGTTGCTGTACTTCTGGCTAACGATTCGTCAGAATCACCCGAAGTTCCGCATGTCGAACATTCTATCCGTGGTCGTTTCGATTTCCGCTTTGCTCTTATTGTTTGCTCAACAAGTCGCTTGGGTTGATGCTTATGAACTCAATGAAGTCACCAACTTATATGTATCGAATGGAACTTTCTCGAATGGTTTCCGATACTTAAACTGGCTCATTGACGTTCCTAATCTTTTAACACAAATCTTGTTCGTCGCTTTAATCTCTGGTAAAGCATTCCGTAAATACTGGAGAGATTTCACATTATATGGAATGTTGATGATCGTCACCGGTTATATCGGTCAATTCTACGAACCAGGAAGAACAGACTTTGTCAGCGGTAATGAATTATGGTGGATCCTATGGGGTGTTATCTCAACGGTTTTCTACGTTTTCATTCTCATCACCATGACACGGGTTATCGATGAAGGTGCTAAGAACATCAAGAGCAGCAAGCTTGTTGGTGTCTTTAAATTCATCAAACCTTGGTTCTATATTACATGGACCATTTACCCAGTCGCTTACATCATGCCAGCCTTATTCGGTGTTGGTATTGACTCCTTCGTCGTTGTCTCGCAACAAGTGTTATACACGATTGCAGACATCACCTCGAAAGTTGTCTATGGGATTATGTTGAACACCGTGTCAACATTCTTATCCACAGAAGCCAAGTTCGAAGAAGCTGCTTAAGTCTAAGTTTCGAAGAACAAAAACATCTAGGTTATGCCTAGATGTTTTTTTATTTGATGGATGCTAGATGTTGTTGATAGAGTTTATAGATACGATCACTGGCGTCTTCAATCGTCACTTTTTCATTGTCGATATCATAACTGATGTTTTGTAGTGAAGATCGAGCAAAATTAACTTGATCAAACGCCAATCGTTTCTTGGCAAAGTCTAAATCCTGGCCGCGAATGATCATCCGATTCAGTCTGGTGATTTCACTGGTTTGGATAAAGAAGGTCACAAACCGGGGATTACGTAAATTTGTAAAGACCTTTAATCCATTGGCGTCAACAATCAATACTTTTTGTTCGCCAACTTCTGCCTTGGAGGTCCCATATTGAAATCCGTTATACAAAGTGGTTTCAATAAATCCGTTCTGGTTTCGCATGGTATTAAAATTGTCATCCGAGACAAAATGATAGTCAATGTTTGGGATTTCTGTGGGACGAATTGGGCGTGTGGTGTGGGTGACAACCTTTTTCACCCCATATTTTTGATAAAGAATTTTGGCTATTTCAGTTTTTCCGCTTGCGGAAGGTCCGGTTAAAATAATCATGCTTTATATTATATTAGGGAATTCAAGAAAATTCACTAGGAAACCATCCTTCATCGATAAGCTCCTAATAATTACCTAAAATGTTTTCACAAAAAATATATTTGAATGAAAAGTATTGATATTCATTAGGATTTTAAGTATATTTTGTATGCTAGATAAAAAAGATTTCACTAGCACATGGAAAAGGAGAATTGTGATGATCTTAGGTAAATTTGATCCGCAAAAGAAACAACGCTTTGCGGTGTTAGACGAAAAAGGTAAGGTAATTGCTCCAGAATACGAACCTAAAATTGATGATAAGACTTTGTTAAAGATGTATCGGACCATGAAATTGGCCCGGATTGCTGATATTCGCGCCATGCAATATCAACGTCAAGGTCGGATGTTAACGTTTGCTCCTGTCCAAGGACAAGAAGCGGCCCAAATTGGGACGATGGCCGCCTTAGATAAAAATGATTGGATCTCTCCAGCCTTCCGCGAACACGCGGCAATGCTTTATCATAATGTGCCTTTAGAAAATATTTATTTATATTGGTTTGGTAACGAACGTGGTTCTCGCGTTCCTGATGATGTCAACGTTTTACCAGTCAACATTCCGATTGGTTCCCAATTTGGCCATGCGTCTGGTTTAGCCTATGCATCGAAGTTATTAAAGAACAATAAGCAAATCGCAGTCACTTATATTGGTGATGGCGGTACCTCCCATGGTGAATTCTATGAAGGGTTAAACTTTGCTGCATCGTTTGACGCGCCAATGATTGGGATTATTCAAAATAACCAATGGGCGATTTCTACCCCACGTCGTAAGGCAACCAAAGCAGAAACACTTGCACAAAAAGCAGTGGCCGTTGGTATTCCTGGTATCCAAGTCGATGGTAATGACGTCCTTGCCATGTATGCGGTTGTCAAAGAAGCCGCTGAACGCGCGCGTAAGGGTGAAGGTCCAACCTTAATCGAAGCTTTCACGTATCGCCTTGGGCCTCACACATCCTCTGATGATCCAACCATTTATCGAAAGAATGAAGAAGTTGAAGAATGGAAGAAAAAAGATCCACTCATTCGCTTTAAAGTTTACATGGAATCCAAAGGTTTATTGGATGATGCCAAAGAAGCAAAATTAGATGAAGAACTTGAAGCATTCGTCAAGACGACGTTTGAAAAAGTAGAAAAAGAAGGACCCATCGTTACTGCTGATGAAGTCTTTGATTTCACCTATGAAACGTTAACTGATGAACTGAAAGAACAAAAAGAATACTATAAGAATTTCGTGAAAGAAACGGCAGGTAAATAACCATGGCAGAAATGACATTGTTACAAGCAATTAATACTGGTTTATTTGAACAAATGCGTAAAGACAAAACCGTGGTCGTCTTCGGTGAAGACGCCGGTTTTGAAGGTGGTGTCTTCCGTGTCACCGCTGGTTTACAAAAAGAATTTGGCGAACTTCGCTGCTTTGATACGCCTATTTCAGAAGCAGGGATTGTCGGGTCTGCAATCGGGATGGCCATCAATGGTTTAAAGCCAGTCGCTGAAATGCAGTTTGATGGTTTTATGTTCAACGGATTTAACCAATTAGCGGTTCATGCAGCACGTATGCGTAACCGTAGCCGTGGTCGTTTCACCGTTCCTATGGTGCTTCGCGTACCAATGGGTGGTGGGATTCGCGCCTTAGAACATCACTCCGAAGCCATTGAAACCTTATTTGCGCACATCCCAGGATTAAAGGTTGTTTATCCAGCCACTCCTTATGATGCCAAAGGTTTATTAGCATCAGCGATTCAAGACGCTGATCCAGTCATCTTTTTAGAACCAAAGAAAATTTATCGGGCTTTCAAACAAGAAGTCCCAGAAAATGAATACTTGATTCCGATTGGTAAAGCCAAAGTTTTCTACGCTGCCAAAGATCCAAACTTAACCGTCGTCAGCTGGGGTGCCATGGTCCATGATACTTTCAAGGCTGTCAAAGCGTTAGAAGCAGAAGGTGTTCGCGTTGAATTGATCGATTTACGTTCCATCGCCCCAATCGATTATCCAACCATTTACGCTTCGGTTCGCAAGACCGGTCGTTTGATCGTGGTTCAAGAAGCGATTAAGACCTTAGGTGTTGCTTCAGAAATCATCACCCGTGTCACGGAAAACTGCTTCTTATCATTAGAAGCCGCGCCTGCTCGCGTGACCAGCTGGGATATCACGGTGCCTTTAGCACGTGGTGAATATCATCATATTCCAGATGTCAAACGCATTAGCTACGAAATTAAAAAATTAATGTCGTTTAAATTCTAAGGAGGAAAACCATGTACGATTTTAAATTTTCCGATATTGGTGAAGGCCTCCACGAAGGACAGAT
>DBCA01000025.1:0-1435 GCA_002292805.1 Caryophanales bacterium UBA970 | reverse complement strand
GTTCTTTAAAGTTGGCGATAAAGTCAAAGAAGGCGACGTGTTATGCGTCGTTGAAACCGATAAAGTCAACGCTGAAATTCCTGCTCCAGTTTCTGGGATTATTACCAAACTTGGAGCCCAAGTTGGTCAAACCATTCACGTTGGGGAAACCTTAGTCATGATTGATGACACGGGTAAAGGTGCAACACCTGTTGCTGCAGCTCCGGCCCCTAAAGCAGAAGTAAAGAAAGACGCGCCAAAACCTGAAGTGAAAAAACAAGCTGCTGAAGAAAAAGGCGCTGCGGTTGTTGGTGAAGTCGTCGTTTCTAATGACGTCATCGCCAGCTCTAATGAAGGTTTTGAAAATAGCAGTGTTGTCGTTACTTCTTCCAATGCCAAAGTCTTAGCAACCCCAGTGGCTCGCAAGATGGCTGCGGATTTAAAAGTTGATCTTAGCAAACTCAAAGGTAGCGGTGAATCAGGTCGGGTCATGAAAGCAGATATTCAAGCTGCTGCCAAATCCCAAGGATCGACATCCACCGGTACTTCCTCACTTTCCTTTGCCACCCCAAGCATGCCAACCTTACCAAAAGATGGCGTCAAGCGTGTCAAGATTTCAAAATTACGCCAAGCGATTGTCAAAGCGATGAACACAGCAAACTTAGTGATTCCATCCACGACGTTAATGGATGAAATTGATGTCACGAAGTTGGTTGAATTCCGCAAATCACAAAAAGCAAAATTAGAAGAAAAAGGCATCAAGTTAACGTTCTTACCTTTCATTGTTAAAGCGGTCACCATGGCCATCAAGGATTATCCAATCTTCAATGCGTCATTTGATCATGACACCGAAGAAGTCGTTTTTAAAGACTTCATCAACATCGGGATTGCCGTGGATACACCAGACGGTTTGATTGTTCCTAATGTGAAACACGCCGATCAAAAATCGATTGTCACCTTAGCCAAAGAAATCGAAGCCTTAGGTGCAGCCACACGTGCTCGCACCGTGAAATTAGACGAACTTCAAAACGGGACGTTCTCCATCACCAATTACGGGACCACCGGGATTAAACTCGGGACACCTGTGATTAAGCATCCTGAATTAGCGATCTTAGGCATCGGTAGCATTTACCGTAAACCTGTGGTTGAAGGTGATCAAATTGTCATTCGTGATGTCTTGCCATTATCATTAACCATTGACCATCGCGTCATTGATGGTGCAGACGGCGGTCGATTCTTAATGAAGGTTAAAGAATTATTATCAGACCCAATGCAAATTTTCTTATTCTTAAGCTAAGGTAACGGTATGCAATCATTTGATATTGTCATCGTTGGTGGTGGACCTGGTGGCTATGTTGCTGCCATTAAAGCTGGACAACTCGGATATAAAGTCGCCGTCATCGAACGTGAAAACGTCGGTGGTGTCTGTTTAAATTGGGGTTGTATTCCAACAAAA
>DBCA01000058.1:350-3882 GCA_002292805.1 Caryophanales bacterium UBA970 | reverse complement strand
ATGGTGAACCAACGATTGTTGGTACCATTTGATAATAACTTGAATTTCTTCACTCGACAACTTGTGACCAAATTTAAACCAACTTAATGAGACGTTTGCACCGTGTCGATCTAGAACAGTTTTCAAGGCTTGCGTGCTTTCTAAAGGCACAATCGGGTCATTGTTTCCTGCAGTAATTAAGACCGTCGTATTTTTAAGTTCAGGAATGTGATCATCCTTTCGGGGTAACATTGGATGCATCAAAATCGCACCTCTTAAACTGTATGGAATTTGCATGAGCATATTGGCAGCGATATTCGCTCCGTTGGAGTATCCAACTGCGATCACATCACCGCGATCAAAGTCATAGGTCTTACTTGCTTGGTCAATAAAATCATGAAGTTGACTCGTTCGATACATTAAATCTTGTTCGTCGAACACTCCAGGAGAAAGACGACGAAAGAATCTTGGCATCCCGTTTTCAATTACTTCACCTCTTACGGACAATAAATTGGCTTCCTGATCAATCATTTTAGCAACAGGTAACAAGTCGTTTTCATCCCCACCAGTACCGTGTAAAAGCAAAAGAGTAGGTCGATTTGGATTCGTTCCTTTGATAAATTTATGGATCATGGGTGCTTCCTAGAAACATTATAAGAGGATTAATCTATAATAGGGTTGTTAATACTTAGTAAAAAGGAGAAAAAACAAAGTATGGCAGAAGTAGCATTACCGACCTTTGATCAAAAAGTTGATAAGTTGATCAAGTTCAATAAGACGATGGGTCTCGTCCACCTCATTCAAGGTGTATTGATGATGTTGTTCGCTTTCTTTATTTATCCGACGCTCAATGACTCTCAAGCCGCCTTTACGATCCCAGTGATTGGTAACTATCTTGAATTTGTTCCTGGTGAAGGTTTAGTCCTTGCCGTTACGGATACATTATTTGAATTACCATTCTTACCGATGACCGCAAGCTTCTTATTGCTCTCGGCCATTTTCCACTTCTTAATTGCGTTCCCATTCAAGAATAAATATCGTGCAGGTTTAAGAGTTGGTATCAACCAATTCCGTTGGTATGAATATGCGTTAAGTTCATCCTTAATGATCGTCTTAATCTCGGCATTATTTGGTGTTCGTGACGTGGCTGTCTTTGCCCTGATTGCCTTATCAAACGCTGCGATGAACCTTTTCGGTTTAGACATGGAATTATTAAACCAAGGCGAATCCAAAGTTGGTAAGAAGGTCAATTGGTTACCATTCATTTTTGGTACGATTATTGGCTTAGCTCCTTGGGTTGCGATTGCTTTCTATATTGGTGTTAACCCTAACTTAGATGCAGTTCCAGTGTTCGTCTGGGCCATCTTAGCCACTTACTTTATTGCCTTCAATACCTTCCCAGTCAACATGCTCTTACAATATTTAGGTGTTGGTAAGTTTAAAGATTACTTACACGGTGAAAGAGGCTATATCGTCTTGTCACTCGTCGCCAAGACCATCCTTACTTGGTTAGTCTTGTTTGGCGCTTTCCAACCTTCTTAGTCTAATCAACTTCGATTAAGGTAAAATAAAGCTAAGGGAAACCTTAGCTTTTTTTATGAATAACGTAAACAAACCCGAAATCTATCAAGGCTTTCATAAAACTCAAAAGTATTTTGAGGGTTGGTATTTTAAATTGGTGTCAAAAGACCATTTAACATCGCTCGCGCTTATACCTGGTATCTCACTAGCGAAAAAAGATCCACATGCCTTTGTCCAAGTTTTTTTGGTTCGTCATGGTGATAAGCCAACGTTAAAGAATGTTTATATACGTTATCCGATTGCTGAATTTCTTCCTGAAAAAACGCAATTTAAAGTTGCTGTAGGCATGAATCAGTTTTCTCTTGACCATCTCCATCTTGATTTAAAACAAGAAGGATTTGCAATCAAAGGCGATTTACAAATTCTGAATCCTACACCATTGAACCAAGGTTTCTTAAATCCTTCCATCATGGGTCCTTTTGCTTATGTACCAAATATGGAATGCTATCACGGTGTCATCTCCCTTATGCATAATTTCAAAGGGATGTTAAATGTCAACGGAGAATCAATTGATTTTACCGGCGGTAAAGGATATTTAGAAAAGGATTGGGGAACCTCTTTTCCGTCCTCATATGTATGGATGCAAGGTAATCCTTTCCCAGAAGACAAAACCTCATTCTTTTTTTCTTATGCAAATATCCCTTATTTAGGTTTAAAGTTTCAAGGACTCATTTGTCATCTTTATTTACAAGGTAAACATTATCGATTTGCAACGTATAACGGGGGACGCGTTCGTTCCGAACTCATTGAAGATAAACAAGTTGAGTATGTCTTAAGTCGTGGTCCGTATCGATTAAGAATCGTGGGATCCATTGACCAAGTGGTGAATTTACCTTCACCTAAATTTGGCAAAATGGATCATACAATTAAAGAAGGTCTATCTGGAGAAATTTTAATTTGGTTAATGAGAGGCAAAACAATCCTTTATCAAGGTAAATCAACCTTGGCAGGGATTGAAATCATGAAGAAAAAATGAAAAAAATCTTCAATGTATTTTTGCAATTTTTTAAGTGGATCGGTATGGTTGCTTATGGATTTATCATCGTGGGTCTTGTGTTAACAGGCCTTGAAGTGAATCGTATTGAACAAGACTATGGATATGTGAAGACACAATATGCCAAGACGGTTGAAGTTGAAGACTATACTTATTTTTATCGCGAAGTGGGTGTAGGCAATAGCGAAACGATGTTAATGATTCATGGCTTTTTAGGTTCAAGTTATGACTTTATCAATGTGATGGAATCCTTAAAAGATCGTTACCACATTATTGCAGTCGATATGATTGGATATGGTTTATCAGAAAAATCGTTAACTTTTAATTATGCAAAGGCCAATCAAGCTGCATATCTTGTTAAATTCTTAGATGCATTGAATATTGCTGAGGTTACCGTGATGGCGCATTCGATGGGTGGAGAAGTTTCCTTTCACCTTGCCCATGATTATCCAACTTATGTGAATCGCATGATCTTGATTGGATCAGGTGGGTATGTTGTCCCTTCAAGTGGTGGAGGTTTAATGCCAACGGATTTACCTTTATTCGTTTATGAATACCTTGCTCAAAATTATTTTATTCAACGAACCGTCTTTTTCACAGCATACTCGAATGATGAAGTCCAAAGTCAACGTGTGACCCAAGAAGATTTTGATGAAATGTATATGGTTAATCGCACCATTCCAGGAAAAGTGTTACGTGAATTCACGCGTGATAACGATTCAGGCTCCACTAATGATAAACTTAAAGATATTGAACAACCCATCCTCTTGATCTGGGGTGAGTTTGATGGATTCATTCCTTTAAGTACAGGTCAATTATTGTTAACGGAACTCGGCGATAACGCCGACCTAGTGGTCATGCCGAATGCAGGGCATCTACCCTTTGATACGTACTTTGAAGACTTTATGCATCATGTGGAGGCATTTCTAGTATGAAATATGTTTATTTAAAGCAAAAGGTATTCTCGATTCGCGACGA
>DBCA01000058.1:0-310 GCA_002292805.1 Caryophanales bacterium UBA970 | reverse complement strand
TTTATGAAGCCAAAGGAAAGATTTTAACGTTAAACAGTCGTCGTGATTTGTTTAAAGCTGGAGAAACTCAACCCATCTACACGATGAAACAAAAGGTCTTAACCTTTGTTCCAACCTATTTTTTATATGATTCACGCAATGAACAAGTCGCAAAGATGGCTCAACAATTGTTGGCATTCTTTGGTGCTAAATTTAATCTTGTTATTAAAGAAAAGAAATACGATATCAAAGGTGATTTCTTTGGCTTCAATTTCTCCATTAGTGATGAAGCTGGATTGGTCGTTCAAATCACCAAGAAATTTCTCAGTTG
>DBCA01000021.1 GCA_002292805.1 Caryophanales bacterium UBA970 | reverse complement strand
ATTTAGTGGTTCGCTTTGTCTTGGCAGAAGGTGAGGATGCCATCCTTGCCAGCATCAATGATAAGGACTGTGACATTGATTTAAGTTTTGCGAATGCGTTGGTCGATGGTGATCGCGTTCGTATTCGAGGTGGCGTCGCGCTTGACCAATTAAGCCAAGAACCGAGAATCTACGCCAAAGCATGTGTCAAGGCTCCTCCGCTTCCTCTGCGTGAAGACGCTCATCCGCAAAAACGAGTGGAACTTCATTTGCATACAAAAATGTCGACGATGGATGGGGTTGGCGATATTGATGCTTATTGTGCGTTGGCAAAACATATGGGACATGAGGCGATTGCCATCACCGACCATGGGGTTGTTCAAGGCTATCCTGAAGCCCAAGCGGCTGCAAAAAAACATGGTTTAAAAATGATTTATGGTGCGGAGCTTTACATGATTGATGAGACGATTGCCCACATCATGAATCCAAGGCCAATCCAACTTCAAGAGACCGACTATGTCATCTTCGATTTAGAAACCACAGGGTTATCGTCTCGGTATGACCGCATTGTTGAAATTGGGGCGATTCGCGTTCGACGTGGAGAAATCATTGATCGACTATCGTTACTCATAGATCCTAAAGACGTCGTCATGTCGGCATCCGCAAGTGACGTGAGTGGCATTACGATGGCGATGTTAAAAAATCAACCCACGTTTGAAACCATTCACCAAGACATCCTGAGGTTCTTTAAAGACGCGATTGTGGTTTCGCATAACGCGCCGTTTGATATGGGATTCATGGTCGCTAGTCTATCCCGATTAGGGTTGAGCTTCACCCCGCCGGTGATTGACACCTTAACGTTATCTCGTTATTTATACCCAGAGGCCAATAGTCATCGATTAGGGGCACTTGCCAAACGATTAGGGATTACCTATGAAGAAGACAAAGCTCACCGAGCGATTTATGATGCAGAAGTCTTGGTGACGATTTGGCAAACCCTCAAAGATAAAATTAGACTAGACCATAACATTCAATCGCATCAAGATTTAAATTCGCTCAATCAAGTCAACACCTTATCGAAAAATCTCAGAAGTTATCACGTCACCGTGTTGGCTAAAAATACCAAGGGATTAAAGGCACTGTATACCTTGGTGTCCAAAAGTCATTTGGACTATTTTGCCGACCTCCCCAGAACCCCCCGAGATTTACTGTTATCCCACCGCGAACATCTGTTGCTAGGGTCAGCTTGTTTCAATGGTGAAGTCTTTGAAACCGCCAAAACTGGTTCACGAGAAGCCTTAGAAAAAGTCATCGGCATGTATGACTTCATCGAGATTCAACCATTGGAGCAATACGATTATTTAGTGCACACGGGTGTCCTACCATCCTTGACCATGGTGAAAACATTACTAAAAGAAATCATCCATGTTGCCACCCAACTCAAGAAGATGGTGGTCGCCACAGGGGATGTTCATTACGTCAATCCTGACGATCACATGATTCGTGATGTTTATATCTTTGCCAAAGGACTCAAAGGGGTGAATCACCCGATGAATCCTTATTATCGAAAAGACTTACCTGCTTTTGAAAATCCTAAGCAACATTATCGCTCTACCGAAGAGATGTTAAAAGCATTCTCTTGGTTAGATCCTTTACACGCTCAAACCTATGTCATTGATAATCCTGTAGCAATCGCGAAGATGATTGAAAAAATGGAACCGATTCAAACGGTGTTAAGAACCCCAACCATTCAAGGGGCTGACACCATGCTCAAAGAGATTTGTTTTACGAAAGCTCATCAACAATATGGCAAGGTTTTGCCTACGCTCATTGAAGAACGCCTCACCACAGAATTGAATGGGATTATTCACTCGGGGTACGCGGTGATCTATTACATCACCAGTAAAATCATCGCCGAAGCGAATCAAAAAGGTTTTATTGTTGGTTCACGTGGATCGGTGGGTAGTTCCTTTGCGGCAACGATGGCAGGCATCACGGAAGTGAATCCATTGCCCCCACATTATTTTTGCCCAAGTTGCCAGTGGGTTGAATTTTCTCAAGCACCTACGATTAAATCTGGTTTTGATTTACCAATTAAATTATGCCCAGATTGTGGCCATGTATTAAAGAGTGATGGCCAAAATATTCCGTTTGCAACCTTCTTAGGATTCAATGCCAACAAAGTTCCTGATATCGATTTAAACTTCCCAAGAGATTATCAATCCTTAGCCCATGAAGCCACCAAGGTGTTACTTGGGGATCATCAAGTCTATCGCGCGGGTACCATTGAAACCGTGGCAGAAAAAACTGCGTATGGTTACGTCAAAGGTTACTATGAAGCCATCGGTCAAGATGTCAGTAAAATCAAACAAGCATCTCTGGTTTATCTCGCTAAAAAAGCTGAAGGCGTCAGAAGAACCTCAGGGCAACATCCAGGTGGGATTGTCGTTGTCCCAAAAGAATATAGTGTGTATGATTTCACCCCGATTCAACGGCCTGCGGATAACCAAGAAACCAACATCATCACCACCCATTTTGCCTTTGATTCCTTGCATGACTCGTTATTGAAGTTTGATATGTTAGGTCACGTCGATCCGATGGCATTAAAAATGAATGCGGATTTAACCGGATTAAAGATCGATGATATTCCTTTAAATGATCCGGAAGCGCTTCGCTGTTTTGCCAGTGATGACGTCTTAAAACGAAAAGAAAAGTATTCAGACATGGTCAATGGCGCGATGGGGTTACCAGAATTTGGCACGAATTTAGGCATGGATATTTTAAACGTCATCAATCCAAAAACCTTTAATGATTTGGTGATTATTTCTGGATTAGCTCACGGCACCGATGTCTTTAATGGCAATGCGAGAAATTTGATCACCGATAAAGTTGCCTCGGTGGACGAAGTCATCGGGTGTCGGGATGACATCATGACGTATTTAATCTCAAAGGGCATTGATGCCTTGATTGCCTTTAAAATCATGGAAGATGTTCGTAAGGGTAAGAAATTAACCAAAGACTATGCTGAGCTAATGCGGTCGGTGCATGTGCCTGAATTTTATATTGATTCATGCAACAAGATCAAATACTTATTCCCCAAAGCCCACGCGGTCGCATATGTGACGATGGCGGTTCGGGTGGCGTATTTTAAAGTTCATCACCCACTTGCTTACTATGCAACGTATTTTTCTTTGCGTTCAAAACAGTATGACTATACGATGATGCGTTTATCCACCAAAGAAGTGTTTCAACAACTTCAACGGTATAAAAACCAAAAGAGTAATTTAAAAAAGAAACTCTCACCCAAAGAAGCTGATCTCGAAGTGACCTTGATGAATGTCCTAGAAATGAAGGAAAGAGGGTATCAAATCCTTCCGTTGGATTTAGAAAAGTCTCAGGCAGAAGTCTTTGTGATTGATGAAACACGCCAAGGGTTGATTCCGCCCTTTACCATCATTGATGGGATTGGCACTAATGCTGCCTTATCGGTGGTTCAAGCAAGACTTGAACGGCCTTTCATCAGTGCCAAAGATCTCAGCAACCGTAGCAAACTTTCCACGACGAATATTGATAAATTAAAAGCTGCTGGTGTTTTCCAAGTTATGGAAGCAGATGAAACTGTTTCTTTGTTTTCATTTGATGATGAAATAGGTAAAATGAATTGATTCGGGATGTGGCGTAGCTTGGTAGCGCGCTTGGTTCGGG
>DBCA01000034.1:6138-6768 GCA_002292805.1 Caryophanales bacterium UBA970 | reverse complement strand
ATCAAGATTATTTAGATAAAAACCCCAATGGGTATTGCCATGTTGACTTTAGAGTCCTTCGTAAAGAGGAAATGAAATAATGCAAAAAAAACAAGAATACGAAACGGTCTTGTTAGCGGCCAAAGGATTGGTTGAAGATCGGCAATTGCCTATTTCGCTTTATGCCAATCTGTCTGCATTACTCAAACAAACCTTGAGTGATGTGTCGTGGGTTGGTTTTTATTTATTCAATGGCACCGCCCTTTACTTAGGTCCTTTTCAAGGCAAAGTTGCTTGCGTGGATATCACCTTAGATCGTGGTGTCTGTGGCCTTGCCGCACGAACGAAAAAAACAGTGATCGTCCCAGATGTCCATAAGTTCCCAGGACACATTGCCTGTGACGAAGGTAGCAACAGTGAAATTGTGATTCCTCTTATGAAAAATAACGAACTGATTGGGGTGCTCGATATTGACAGTTACACTTTTGCCCGCTTTGATAAAGTTGACCAATCCTATTTGGAAAAATTTGTTCAATCGATTGTTAAATACCTGACATAAATCATCAAGACGTGTTTCTATCGATGGGTGAAAAGAATAACTAAAAAACCATCATTGAAACCGCTTTTATAGTAAAATACCCATGTGCAGTC
>DBCA01000034.1:0-6121 GCA_002292805.1 Caryophanales bacterium UBA970 | reverse complement strand
AATTGGCAGACGCGCTAGATTCAGGGTCTAGTACCTTCACCGGTGTAGGAGTTCAACTCTCCTCGACTGCACCAAATCATTAGTAAACACCTTTATTTTTTTTTCTTGAGTGATATAATTCCTTTTGGTCATTTGAGCAAAAATATTTGCTCAATCTAAAGGAGATTACATTGTTTATGAACCAACCGAAAGTGCTGAAGTTCAAAGCGATGGATACCAACATGAAATGGTTAAATTTTTCATTGTTGTTACTCGTCCTCGCCGGCGTGTTTATTTTTGGGATTCAAATTTTGTTTCTCGCTCTTACCGTCATCATCGTTGATTTAATCTTTGAAATTATCTTTGCTTATTTTCGTGGTAAGCAAATTGATCAAGGTTGGTTATACAATGCCTTGATTTTAATTCTAATTCTTCCTCCAACCGTCCCATTATGGATTGCTGGAGTTGGTGCGGCTTTTGGTGCCTTCTTTGGTAAATTGGTGTTTGGTGGTTATCCAAAGTATGTGTTTAATCCAGCGGTTGTTGGCGTTATCTTCTTAACCATTTCCTTTCCACAATACTTAAATACCGAATGGTTAAATCCTGTCACCGGTTTAGTTGGCGCATCCAATCCTGTGATCACTTGGTCGCGTGGCGTGGATGTCTTGGCCACGTATCCATTCATGAATTTATTATTAGGCACTGCGCCTGGTTTGGTTGGCGAAGTGTCTCGCGGATTAATCATACTTTTAGGTTTTGGTTTAATCGCCCTTCGAGTTATCGATTGGAAAGCACCCTTGGCATTCCTCGTTTCATTCCTTGGTTTAGGATTCTTAGGTCAAGTCGCTGGCATTCAAGGATTTTATGATCCTTTCATTGCGGTGATGGTAGGCACGGTCATGTTTGCCGCTTTCTTTATCATCACGGATAAACCAACCTTACCTGTGACCACAGCGGGTAAATTTATTTACGGATTCCTCTTTGCGTTCTTCACTTTACTCATTCGCGTCTTTGCCGCATGGCCAGAAGGGATTATCTTTGCAACGATTATCATGAATGTCCTTGCTCCGTTAATTGATGCATCGGTTGCTCGTAAACCTTTATCTCAAATCATGACCGCGGAGGTTAAATAACGTGAACAAATATGTTCGAATGATGATATTTGTCGGTATTCTCGGCACCGTTTCAGGTGGATTATTATTTGGCACAGGTGCCATCACCAATAGTTTAATTGACGCCAATGCCGATGCCTTACTTAAGTCAGAAGTTCTAACCGCTCATGGCGTTGAATTTAATTTCACCAACATTCACGATGTGTTTGAAACCTCAACGGAAACAATCACAGTTGATGGTGAATATGATGGTGACGACTACACCTACACCTTCTATGAAGATAAGTTAAGTGGTGCCATTACCTTCGGTTTTGGTCCTACGTTTGGTGGCGGTGTCTGGGGTCCGATTATCGGATTGCTTTCTTTAGAAAATGATTTCACGACAATTGTTCGTATTTCTGTTCTCCAACAAGAAGAAACCCCAGGGCTTGGTGGGATTGTTGCCACCCGTGCTTACCTAGATACCTTTGAAGGTAAAACCATAGGCTTAGGCGATGACGCCATTAACATCATCAAAGATTTGGATGTCTTGACCGCAGCAACCAATGAAGTTCGCTCCATCACAGGGGCCACAAGAACTTCAACGCAATTTAACATCATCTTAAACAATGCGTATGTAGCACACCGTTTGGTGTGGGAAGCGAGAGCTTAATCATGAAGAAATTTTTTGCTCGTCTTAATTACACCAAATCTTTTAATGTCTTGAAAAAAGGTTTTTGGTTAGAAAACCAAGTTGCGATTGCGGTGTTAGGAATTTGTTCATCCTTGGCCATCACCAATAAAGTTGAAAACGCCATCGCGATGGGTTTAGGGGTTACCTTCGTGACCATGGCCTCCTCTGCTTTTATCGCATTGATTCGTAACTTTATCCCATCCCAAGTTCGCATGGTCACCTACATGGTGATTATTTCTACTTTCACGATTGTCGTTCAAATGTTTTTAAAAGCTTACTTCCCTGCTCTTGCCAATCAATTAGGGGCATACGTAGGTTTAATCATCACCAACTGTATTGTTATGGGTCGCGCTGAAGCTTACGCAGTGAAGAATCCTGCACGATATGCCTTGGTGGATGCCTTTGCTTCAGGCATGGGTTACATGATTGTGCTCATTGCCGCTTCCACGATTCGTGAAGTCCTCGCCTTTGGCACGTTCTTAAATATGCCAGTGATGGGTGAAGATTGGGTTCCATGGACAATCATGGCCCTTGCTCCAGGTGGCTTCTTTATCATCTCCTTGTTTGTTTGGTTTATTCGCGATCGTCAACAATTTGACGAAAGCAAATAGGAAGGAAGGGATATCACATGAACTTAATCGAATTGTTTATTGCTTCTATCCTCAATCATAACATCGCCCTCGTTTATATTTTAGGGATGTGTCCTTTGATTGCGATTTCCACCAACGTGAAGAACGCCACAGGCATGGGTATTGCGGTGGTCTTGGTCACTGGGTTAACCGCGGTCATTAACTGGCCAGTGTATGAATTCTTAAAGACCACTGGCACCGAAGACTTGTCATTACTCGTCTTCATGATCACGATTGCCACCACCGTTCAATTCTTAGAAATTCTTATTGAAAAATATTTACCAGCCATTTATAGCTCATTTGGGATTTACTTACCATTGATCACCGTCAACTGCATCGTGCTTGCGGTCTCGTTATTTTTTGTGAACCGTGATTACTCCTTTGCAGAAACCGCCGTCTATGGCTTTGGCAGTGGATTTGGTTGGATGATTGCGATTATCTTGTTAGCTGCCATTCGCGAAAAAATGTTTATTCGCTCCGATTTACCAAAAGGATTAATGGGTAAAGGCATTGCCTTTATTTTATTAGGGATCATCGCTTTAGCATTCATCGGTTTCACCGGCATTGCTAACGTGACCGCCTAAAGGAGAATTTATGGATTTTACAACGCCACTGATTTTATTAGGTGTCTTGCTTGTGGTGACGCTCATGATTGTTGCCTTTGATATGGTCTTTGGTAACAATGCAACTCGCTCTGTCCTCGTCAATGGAAAAAAAGAAATTCCCGTGACCAGTGATGATACGTTGCTCAATATTTTATCCAGTCAAAAAATCTTTGTTCCTTCTGCGTGTGGCGGTAAAGCTACTTGTGGTTTCTGCAAGTGCACCGTGACCGAAGGTGGCGGTGACATCAAACCAACCGAATTAGCATTCATCAAACCAGAAGATGCTGCCAAGGGTGTTCGCTTATCTTGCCAAGTTAAAGTCAAAGGCAACATGAAAGTACAAATCCCTGAAAGCATGCTATCTGCGAAAGAATATAAGACCGTCATTTCTGAAGTTAAAGATCTAACGTATGACATTAAACTTATTCGTTTTCAATTAATTTCTCCTAATGTCATGGATTTTAAACCAGGGCAATACGCGCAATTAAAAGTACCTGGCATCGACGTGGTACGTGCTTATTCGATTGCCTCGAATCCAAGCATCAAAAATTCTATTGAAATGATTGTTCGTTATGTTCCCAAAGGCGCCGCAAGTTCTTATGTCTTTAATGCCTTACAAAAAAACGATAAAGTCACCATCACCGGACCTTATGGCACGTTCTTCTTACAAGAACAATCCAAGCGCGACATCGTCTGCATCGCAGGTGGATCAGGCAAAGCCCCGATTCGCTCGATTCTTGCTCGCTTAAAAGAACAAGGCATGACCCGCAAGGTTCGTTATTTCTTTGGGGCGAAAGCCGTTCGCGATTTATACTACACCCAAGAAATGATGCAACTCTCCAAAGAATATCCAAACTTCGAATACATCCCTGCGTTATCAAACCCCTTACCCGAAGATAAGTGGGAAGGCGCTACCGGGCTCATCACCGATGTGCTTGACCGAATGACTGGTGATTTAAAAGAAGCAGAAGCTTATTTATGCGGTTCACCTGGGATGATTGATGCGTGTATCAAAGTCTTGAACAAACACGAAATTAAACAGGCGAATGTCTACTACGATAAGTTCGCTTAAAACTAACTAAGAAAAAACTCGGGGATTGACCTCCGAGTTTTTTTATCGCTTGATCCACGTGCAAGACCCACCGTTTGGACTACCTTCTTTCGGGTCCCATAGATGTTGATATTGAGACTGTTGTAACACTTTCACTGCAAAAGAACAAATCGGATAGATGTATTTTTTTTCTTGGGTGGCTTGGTTAATGATTTGATCGAGGAGCTTATTCGCGATGCCTTGTCCGCGATACGTTGGATCCACAAATGTATGCGTGACCACAAACCGGTTGTCGATATCGAGGTGATAACGAATTTCTCCGATGAGTTGTTTGCGATCATCTTCAAACCAATATCGGCCTTTTTCACTCAATAAGGTCATGTTCATGTTGCGGATCTCCTCCTTTGATTATAAGTAATATAGAGGATTGAGTATAGTCTCCAGACTCGGTATAATTACTTCGATGCCTCCGTGGTGGAACTGGTAGACGCAATAGACTCAAAATCTGTCGAGCGTGAGCTCATGTCGGTTCGAGTCCGACCGGAGGCACCATTCGAAATGCGCCCGTAGCTCAGCTGGATCAGAGTACAACCCTCCGAAGGTTGGGGTCGCACGTTCGAATCGTGCCGGGCGCGCCAATCTTCATGACCAAATTAATGAGTTTTAATGGGAATCACTAACGTATGAGATGTCCACTTCTTGGTGATTAAACGATATGAAAAAATGGCACATTTAAATGTTTCATCAATGGCTAATGCGATAAAGATTCCAAAAATATCTAATGAAAATACAAAAGTAAATAGTAAAGTTCCACCGATTGCAAATAATGAAAGTGAAACTAAGGATACTTTCCCAATAAACCAAGCATCTCCAGTCACTTTTAGGGATTCACCGATGATTACATTCACCGCACGAATTCCTTCGATAATCAGATTAATCCAAAGAATAGATTCAATCACATAAATTAATTCATTAAGTTCTTCGCCATGCAAATTTTCTGCGGTCGTAAAAATGGAGATGATTTGGTTCGGAAAAAATAAAATGATACCTCCAAGGATTAAGGTTATGATGGCGCTCATCATAACAGCTTTAATAATTCGATTTTCTGCTTTTTTATAACTTTTTCCACCAACATAAAAACCAGTTTTGATGGCGGTTGCATGAGCAAGAGCGGCTGCTGGAATGAAGGCAAATCTAGAAATATGCTCCACCGTCACTCGGGCGGAGGCTTCAATCCCGGAAGGATCAAGTATGTTTAAAACAGTGATGATCACTGACATCGCACCTAGAAAGACAACACTTTCAATTGCAGAAGGTAAACCGATATAAATTGAATCCTTTAAGATTCTTTTTGAAGATACTAGAGAATCGCTTATCCCTTTAGGAAGATGAATATTGGCCAAAATGATTAAGACGACCGTTGATAAAAAGTGCGCGATAAAAGTAGCCCAGGCAACCCCAAAAACCCCGATTTTAAAAATAAAAATAGCAATATAATTAAGACTGATATTTACAATATTTGCGGTTAAATTAGAAATCATTGGAGACTTATCATGTCCTAACGCCCTCATATAATTCGCAAGAATAGGATTGATTGCGATAAATATAGAGGCACTACCAACAATCAAACCGTATTCAATTGCAAGATTAGCAATGGAAGCATCGTCAATGATGAGATTCATCAAAAATGGATAAAACGTCAGAATGAGACCGGTAACTCCTAATGCAATGAATAAATTGCTTTTGATGGTAATGAGTGCAGCTTTTTTTGTAAGTTCAACTTCCTTCGCCCCAGCATATTGAGTAAAAAGTGCAAGGGTTCCATTCGATAAAATAATGAACGCAACATTGATAAAGTTAAGGTAAGTAATTGAGGTTCCAACTGCAGCCACTGCTTGCGGACTAACCGCATACAACATGAGGGTGTCAGAAATGGAAACTAAAACAGAGAAAAGAATCTCAATGAATAAGGGCCAAAAGATACTTGAAAAACGATGGTGATGGAGTTCCATATTTTAAAACTTAAATTATTATACGCTTTTTGAAAACAATGACAATCCGTCAAGGTTAAA
>DBCA01000087.1 GCA_002292805.1 Caryophanales bacterium UBA970 | reverse complement strand
CACCATGAAAAAGTATTTTATTTTACCGCGAAGAATTCCGGTAAATTAGCAGCTTTGGAAGCATTAGAAAAATTAAGGTCACAAGGGATTCCTATTCGATATGTGGTCATCACCGCCAAAGATAAAATTAGTTTTTGTCCAAAAGGAAAGATCAATCCAGATGATTGTCTGTATGCTCGTGGGTATTATGACAAGATCAAGGATGTGTTGTTGGAAGGATTAACCAATCACGAATCCTTCGACCAAGCTACGATTGAATCGCTTGCGGAAAAGCATCAAGTTGAACCCTTTGAATTAAGTTTAGATCTGTCTTTGTATGTCGATGTTGTAATTGCCGATTATAACTATCTATTTGACCCTAATGCTTATTTAAGGCGTTTTTTTGAAGACATTCAGCATCCTTTTGCGGTGCTCATAGATGAAGCCCATAATTTGGTTGAACGTAGTCGCGATATGTATTCAGCAATCTTATCAGATACCATCTTTTCTCAATTGGAGAAGGCAACCAAAAAAGGAAGTTCAAAACCATTTCGAACGCGCATTTCACGGTTAATCAAACAATGGCGAACCCTCGTGGATGCGATTAGCGAACCTCAATTAGTCACCATTGAAGCGAGTTTTATTAATCAACTTGAAAAATTCATCACCGAAGCGCAATTGGAAATGCGAACCAAACGAAAATCATTATCCGATGAAGCGATGGATAGTTATTTTAAAATCCAACGTTTTTTTCATTTACGTGAATTGGTGGGTGAACATTATCGGGATTGGGCGACCATCGATCAGGGAGACCATCAAGTCCACTTTGAATGTCTTGATGCCTCGCAATATATTAAAAATTTAACACAGCGACTTCATAGCGTTGTGTTCTTTTCTGCAACATTGGCACCCCTCGATTATTATTTGCCGATGCTTGGAGCAGAACCTCATGATGCTCGGTTTTTACTTCCGTCTCCATTTCCCCGGTCCAACTTTAAAGTCCTCATGGCCAGTAAGGTATCGACGACCTTAAAGACGAGGGACAAGACGTATTTAGAAGTTGCGCTTTATTTAGAAAAGTTAGTAGAAAACCGCTTAGGCAATTATTTAATCTTTTTCCCATCGTATCAATATTTGGATTCGGTTAAAAAACACCTTACGTTTGGCAAAGAGACGTTGATTCTAACCCAAACCAAAGAAATGACGTTGTCCGATCGAGAATTGTTTCTGAATCAATTCACGCATGCGCCCAAACAAACCACGGTTGGCTTAGCTGTGTTAGGTGGCATCTTTTCTGAAGGGATTGATTTGGTGGGTGATCGCCTCATTGGTGTGGGGATTGTCAGTGTTGGCTTACCTCAACTGTCATTTTCTCGTGATTTGATGGCCAAATATCAATCAAGTTTAGGGCATGAAGGATTTTCCTTTGCCTATGTCTATCCTGCCATCAACAAAGTTCTTCAAGCCATGGGGCGCGTGATACGTTCAGAAAAAGATAAAGGCGTTGCCTTGTTGATTGATGAACGTTATTTACGAGAAGAATATAGCGCCATCCAACAACGCTACTCGCAATACGAAGTGGTTCACTCTCCGGATGAAGTTGAAGAAGCGCTAGCCACTTTCTTTCGCAAAGATTAGTAGCAAATAGGGCGAATAATCGGTATGATAATAACGTAATTTATGGCATACGACATTAAAAAAATTAGGAACTTCTCCATCATCGCCCATATCGACCATGGCAAGTCGACACTGGCCGATCGGATTTTGGAAATCACAGGTGCAGTCAGCAAACGGGAAATGAAAGAGCAATTGCTCGATTCCATGGATTTAGAACGTGAACGTGGCATTACGATTAAGTTAACCACCGTGACGTTGCAATACAAAGCTAGAGATGGTCAAGAGTATACGTTTAATTTAATTGACACCCCTGGGCATGTTGACTTTACCTATGAAGTCTCTCGCTCATTGGCAGCATGTGAAGGCGCACTTTTAGTGGTCGATGCTTCTCAAGGTGTGGAAGCACAAACCTTAGCCAACGTATATTTAGCCGTCGATAATAACTTATGGATCATTCCCTTAATCAATAAAGTCGATTTGCCACAATCCGACCCAGCCAAAGTCAAATTAGAAATTAAGAAACGTATTGGTCTTGATGCCCATGATGCCTTAGAAATTTCTGGAAAAACTGGGAAGAATGTTGCCGAAGTCCTCGAAAAAATCATTCAAGAAATTCCTCATCCTGAAGGGGAATATGATGCGCCCTTAAAGGCATTAATTTTTGACTCTTTTTATGATGCCTATCGTGGGGTGGTTGCCTTGCTTCGCATCAAAGAAGGTCACGTTAAAGTTGGCGATTATATTCAATTGATGGCATCAGGTCACGTGTACCAAGTCACTGAACTCGGGATTTTTCGTCCCCAACAAGAAAAGAAAAATGAACTTGCTGCTGGAGAAGTTGGCTACCTTGCCGCGCAAATTCGCGAAATTAAAGATGTCCGATCAGGAGAAACCATCACCTTACGAGATCATGCGGCCAAAGAACCTTTACCTGGATATCGCGATTTAAATCCGATGGTTTTCTGTGGATTATTTCCTGT
>DBCA01000104.1 GCA_002292805.1 Caryophanales bacterium UBA970 | reverse complement strand
AGTAAGGCTCCACCAAGGATTCCCTTCAATGGATTGCGATTGGTTTGTGAATTTGGCTTGTGTGATAAAGAATTACTCATGATTTGATCTCCTATTAGAAAAATTATATATGATTAAAAAATTAAAGGTAAAAATTTGAACAGTGTTTTGGCGTGGATCACAAATACAGAGACTTTATTTTTGCACAACCGCTGAAGATATGTAATGAATCGGTGATTTGAAACCAATCAATTCACGATGAAATTAACGTAATGAGTAAAGGCCGCGGGATGGGTGTGAGAACCAACCATAATAATTGTGCCGAAGAATGGATGCGACATCATAAACTTTGGTTAAGGCTTTTAATTGTTGAATCGTATAAGTTTTTCCTTGAGTCATGACGTCTTTGATTTTCATCGCTCGGAGACGATAGGCTGTTATTCTTGGGCCTTTCACGCCACCGATTTGCGGGTGATCGAGTCGTTGTAAGAACTCTTTCATCAATCCTTGTTGTTTTCTCTTGTTTCGTTGATGGCTTTGCACTGCATCAAATGGTTTTGCTTCAAGGACAACGATGGCACGATCATCTTGGACGGTGATGAGCCCAACTTCTAATTTTCTTAATAATGCCAACAATAGTTTTTGCTGTCTTTTTAAAGCCTTCAACGCCTTTTGGGGAACGGCAAGATAAACAAGATCAACAAGTTTTAAACGGTCTACCACTTGATAAATCAGTTTTAGATTGATAGCCAATTTCATTTCGACGGCGATGGTTGTTTTGCCTTTAACCGCAAAAACATCAAGGTTTTTGATTTCCCCTTGGACCACATATCCTTGTGCCTTTAATAAGGTTGCAACTGGCTTGAATAAGTCAGATTCTTTCATGGCTAAATCTTACCATCTCTTGGGTCTATTGTTGAAATTTGGTGATTCATAAACCATATAATCTACGGTTAAAACCAACCTTCATCCTGTTTGAAAAAAGAAAAGAAGACCTTGTTGAGGTCTTCTATAAAGTCTAATGAAACACCGCTAATTTTTCTATTCTCTAGAAGAATCAGATGTGTCGTTTCAAGATTACGCTTAGTCCATTAAGAATGGAATAAGTGCCATGAAACGTGCGTTCTTAATCGCAACCGCTAATTCACGTTGGTAACGGGCATTGGTGCCAGTGACGCGACGTGGTGAGATCTTACCGTTTGGGGTAATAAAGCGTTTGAGCAATTCCACATCCTTGTAATCAATGAATTTGATGTTGTTGGTGGTGAAATAGCAAACTTTCTTCTTAGGGCGCATTTTTTTGAAGGCCATGAGTGAAGTTCCTTTCTTTAGAAGGGGAGATCGTCATCGACGATATCAATACTTTCTAAGTTTTTATTGTCTTGTCTTTCGACTTCAGGTGATGGGGTTGGATCCGTATTGGTTCCTTGGCCACTGCCTTTTGGATCGAGGAATTGAACTGAATCTGCAATGATTTCTAACGCACTGCCTTTACGGCCATCTTTGGTTTCGTAATTACGTTGTTGGAGTCTACCTTCAACACCAATTAAACTTCCCTTGCGGGTGTATTTTGCTAAATTATCCGCAGTATTACCAAAGGTAATGCAGTTGATAAAGGAAGCAGTTTTTTGTTCGCCTGGCTTGGTTCGGTTATCCACAGCGACGGTGAAGGAAGCGAAGCTGTTACCGGAAGCAGACTTACGAAGTTCTGGGTTTTTTGTCAGACGACCAACGACAACGGCGCGATTAATCATAAGTTAAACCATCCTTATTTTTGTTCAGGATCAACGATGATTAAATGACGTAACAATGCGTTGTTGATTTTTGCAAGACGGTCAAATTCTTTCACCGCTTCTGCAGACGCTGTCACTTTGACAACGACATAATAGCCTTTACGTTGCTCTTTAATAATATAAGCAAGGTCACGAGATCCCCATTCGTTCACATTGATGATTGTGGCACCATTGGACGTCAAAACTGCGTGGACTTTAGCCACTTCAGCTTTACGGGTTTCTTCGTCTAAGCCATCACGTACAACATACATGATTTCGTACTTTTTCATAAAGCACCTCCCTCTGGACATTCTGGCTCCCATTTACTGGAAGCAGAGAGTATTTGAATAGCCTTCACGCTATACGTAAAGAGTATAAAGGACACCCTCGTTGATGTAAAGACAAAGTACCTTATTCATCGTCTCCTTACCCTTGAATAGGGACAAAAAACGACCTATCGTCTAATTATTTAGTTTTTAAGGTTGGAAAGAGAATCACTTCTCGAATCGAACTTTGGTTGGTTAATAACATGACCAAGCGGTCGATGCCAATCCCGATCCCACCGGCAGGAGGCATTCCGAATTGAAGGGCTTCTAAGAAATCAACGTCATTTTCAGAGGCTTCTTTGTCTCCACGGGTTTTTGCTTCCACTTGGGCTTGGAAACGCTCTTCTTGATCAAGGGGATTGTTCAGTTCTGTGAATGCGTTGGCATACTCTGATCCATCAATAAATAGTTCAAAGCGTTCCGTGAATCGTGCATCTTTGCTTTTTTTCGCTAACGGACTGATTTCTAATGGATGCCCTGTGACAAAGGTTGGTTGAATGAGTTTCTTCTCACAGAATGTTTCAAAAAATTTATTAATGACATACCCAACTGCATTTTCATGCTTATCCAAATGGATGTTGTGTTTGTCGGCAAGAGCTTTGGCTTGTTCAAACGACATCGGTGCAAAGAAATCAATGCCGGTATGTTCTTTAATCAGATCCACCATATGCACACTTCGGAAAGGTGGTTTTAAAGAAATGGTTTTTTCACCCCAAGGTAAGTCATAGCTTCCAGTTAATGCTTTCGCGATGCTAGATAATAAATTCTCAGCAAGAGCCTTCATGTCATCGATGTCACCATACGCTTGATAGGCTTCAATCGTTGTGAATTCGGGGTTGTGACGTGTGTCGATGCCTTCGTTTCTAAATAAACGGCCAATTTCATAGACGCGTTCTAGACCACCCACAAGCAATCGTTTTAATGGTAGTTCCGTGGCAATGCGCAAATAAAAATCCCGATCTAATGCATTATGGTGCGTGGTGAATGGACGAGCAGACGCTCCACCGAGTGTGGATTGGAGCATGCTGGTTTCAAATTCAACAAACCCTTGTTGATCCATGTGTTGTTGAATCATGCGAATAATTCTTGGGCGCATCAATGCAACTTTACGAGCGTCTTCGTTCACAATTAAATCAACATAGCGACGACGATATCGTTCTTCGACATCGCTGAGTCCATGATATTTTTCCGGTAGTGGTCTTAACGATTTGACAAGGTGTGTGTAGGTGGTGACTTTGACGGTGATTTCACCGGTCTTGGTTAACATCAAGGTTCCTTGAACCCCAACAATGTCACCTAAATCAGCAAGTTCAAAAATACTGTAGGATTCATCACCAATGACATCCTTGCGAATATAAGCTTGGATACTTCCTAATTTATCTTGGATGGTCACAAAGCTTGCTTTGCCCATGTTGCGTAGTAACACCAAACGACCCGCAATCGATGTTTTCATCGCGGCTGCTTCAAGTTCATCATGGGTTTTGCCTTCAGCAAGTTTTTTTGCCTCAACAGAATGATGGGTGGTTAAAAACTTTTGACCAAATGGATCAATACCTTTGGCGGTGAGTTTTTGAAGTTTTTCTCGTCGGACAATTTCTTGGTCAGTCAGCGCCATAATTATGCGTCCTTATCTTCTTTCTTTTTCTTTGGTTTTTTGATCTCATCGGTGGTAGGTTTACTAGGAAGAATTCCTTGGATTTCTTCTGCGGTGATTGTTTCTTTTTCTAATAAGGTTTTCGCAATTAAGATAACATCTTGTTTTTTGTCGGTGAGAAGTTTTCTTGCTTCTTCATGAGCGTTATCGATAATTTTTCTGACTTCTTTATCGATTTCAAACGCCACTTGGGTGGAAAAATTCTTTTGGGTTGAATTGTAGTCTCTTCCTAAAAATACCGATCCGGTGTTGGATTCATACTGAATAGGTCCGAGTGAACTCATTCCGTATTCCGTCACCATCATGCGAGCAATTCGGGTGGCAACTTCAATGTCGTTTTGGGCTCCAGTAGAGACATCTCCAAAGAAAATTTCTTCCGAGGTGCGACCACCTAAGTAACCAATGATTCTTGCTTCTAATTGATTTTTGGTCATTAAGAAACGATCTTCTTCTGGGGTCATCATGACATGTCCACCGGTACGACCTCGTGGGACGATGGTGATCTTTTGAACTTTGTCAGAGAATTTTAAATTTAAACCAATGACCGCGTGACCAGCTTCGTGGTAAGCAACAACTTCACGTTCATGTTCTGACATCCCTTTAGAACTCTTGGCAGGGCCAGCGATACGGCGATCAATGGCTTCGTCAATGTCCTTAATGGTGACCATGTCTCGGTTGCTACGAACAGCAAGGATGGCTGCTTCGTTCATGATGTTGGCGATGTCTGCTCCAGAAAAACCAACCGTTCGTTTGGAAATATTATCAAAGTCGACGGTTGGATCAATCTTCTTATTTCTTGAGTGAACTGCAAAAATGGCTGCTCGACCTTTGCGGTCAGGAAGGTTAACGGTGATTTGGCGATCGAAACGACCTGCACGTAATAACGCTGGATCAAGGACATCATCACGGTTTGTTGCCGCGATGACAATGATGCCGGAGTTGTCGGCAAAGCCATCTAATTCAACAAGCAATTGATTTAAGGTTTGTTCACGTTCGTCGTTGCCACCACCCATGCCTGCACCACGTTGGCGACCGACGGCATCGATTTCATCAATAAAAATTAAGCAAGGGGCGTTGCGTTTGGCTTGGCGGAACATGTCACGGACACGACCAGCACCAACCCCAACAAACATTTCCACAAAATCAGAACCAGAAATTGAGAAGAATGGGACACCAGCTTCACCGGCGACCGCTTTGGCTAATAATGTTTTTCCTGTTCCTGGAGGCCCGACTAACAAAACCCCTCGAGGCAATTTCGCGCCGAGTCTTGTAAATTTGGCAGGTGTTTTTAAATATTCAACCAACTCAACGAGTTCGGCTTTTTCTTCTTCCGCGCCTGCAACATCGGCAAACTTCACTTTTGAATTGTCTTCACGACGAGCGCGCGAACGATTAAATTCTAAGGCTTTATTATTCGTGTTATTGACACTTGAATTCATTCTCGAAAAGATAAACAAGAAGACAAGGGCAGAACCACCGACGACAAAGATGGTTGGACCCCAGGCGTCAAACCACGTGGTTTCAAAGGCGTTATTGGTGTTCCAAATTTGCGCATAATAAAATCCTTGGCTTGGATCTTCTTCATTAATTAAGCGACCACTTAATGCTGCATCAACTTCCTCTTTAATATATGTGTTGCTCGTTTCAAAGGTTGCCGTAAAATAAATGGTTCCACCTTCTTCACTCACATAGTTACCGGTGATGGTGGTGACGGTTTCTCGTTCGGTGGTGGTGATTTCTTTAATGTCTGCGGTTTGTAAAAAAATCCCTAAGTTGGTGGCAGGGATGCTGACCGAACCGATTGGGTTAGAAAAGAATACAAGCCATACAAAGGCTAAGACGGCAGCTGCCATCATTAGGTATGGAAAGAGATAGTTCAGTAAAGCGTTGGGTTTGCGATTCATGATTGCTCCTTTGGTGCAGATATATAGTGAAAATTATACACGATATAACTTCGTAAACTTATTATATTCTATTCAACTATTTCAAACCAATTATTCGCTTGGTTAGCAAGTTTTTTCTGATAGCGAGGAATGGTCAAGATCTTGCCTTGAGTATTGGTGACCACAGGCCAGATCTCTCTTAAGAATAGGGGAATCTTCCAATCAATCGCCAGTCGGCGAAAGGTTTTCTTGTAATCCTTGATCTGAATTTGGTCCTGACCACGAGCAGCCCGAACGATACCATCTTGAAACTCTTTTGGCATGAATTTGAAATCAAATTGAATCAAAGGCAGGGTGACCGCAGAATCTTTCGTGTGAATTCGATAGGGTTTTAACCACGCCTTGGCGATGACCCATCCATCATCATAGGCTTTTTCAAACCACCAACCCTTGACTAAAGCAACGCGAACATTGGGTTTTTTGGATGAACAAACCGTCTGAATTTTCTGAAGAAATGCTTGTGTGATGGGGAAATGAATCCCTTCGCGTTTAGATTTACTTAACCAAAATAAAAATTGTGAGGTTGGATCGAGGGTGAGGTATTGGGTAAGGGTCATTCGTTTGCGAACAAATAAGGCAGCAACCTCAACCATCTTTTTTTCTAATGTTAAATTACGTTGCTGAATGGTTTTTAATTGAATTTGTTTTTCGTGCTCAGATAAACCTGAAAGTGAGAGTCGAATTTTATTTCTGGTGTAAATAGGTTTTTGATTACTCGCATCCAAGGAAAAACCAATCTTCATTTCATTGCAAAACTCAAGGATGGTTGATTTAAAGGTTTGCAAAAGTGGGCGAATCACTGGTGTTCCTTGCCAATCACTTTGGGGACGAATGCCGTAATAGTCATGAAGGGATTGACGTTTGAGTTGCATGGTGGCAGTTTCTAAATCATCATCCGCGTGGTGAGCGGTGAGGATTGCGTTTAATTGGTTTTCCACTGCAACTTGCTTAAAAAAATCATAACGAATTGTTCGTGCTTGATCTTGAAAGTTTCCTTTAGGTTTGGTTTGAACATCAAGAATGTGTAGGGCAATGTCGTGTTGCAAACAAACTTGTTCAAGTTGGGCTTGTTCATAGTCACTGACGTCTCGTTGGTGATAATTGACATGCGCCACTTCCACACGATACCCTCGATGGATTAATGAAAAAAGTAAGGCCATGGAGTCTGGGCCATAGGACACTGCCACCAAATAAGATTTGGATTTATCGAGAAGGTTTTCGTTGAGGTTGAGGGATGGTTTCATAATTATCAATGGGGTCTAAGACTCGAATGCGGATGGTCTTTTCTTTGAAATAAATATCCAAGATATCTTGAGGTTTCACCACATAACTTGGTTTGGTAAGTGTGTCGTTAACACGAACTCTATTCTTGTCGATGGTTTCTTTCGCCAAGGCACGTCGTTTCACGATGCCGATATGTTTGATGTATAAATCTAAACGCATATCTTTAGTTTAGTCCTTTTTGCTTAAAGAATCGTAAGTTTCAACCAAGGCACGAATCAGGTCCATTAAAATACTGAACCAATCTCCAGTTTTTTGTAAACGAATTCGCAGGATTCGGTTCGCATAGTTCACCTTTAATACTTGCAAATGTTGTTGAATCCGGTCAAACAACACCGTCCCCGAGCGATTCAAATTGGTGAATGCTTCGCTACAGAACACATCAAGATATGCTTTGGTTTCTTGCCAGGATCCCACTGACGGATGAGAAGTTAATAGATCAAAATGACGTTTCTTGAGTAAATTTTGAACTTGTTCGGGAAGGCGACCATATAAATCACGAATATAGGCTTCAATGGTTTGCAGTTCTTCAAAGGTTTTTGCGGTTTCAATCGCTTGATATAGTTCTACTTTATCTTCGTTCTTGGCGTACGTTTCTGGAATATAAGCATCGATCATGAGCGAGGCAACCGACGTGATGGGTGGGGTTAAGATCCCGGTTTTCTTCTCTTGGATTGCTTCATTGAGTAATTGTAAATACATGTCTAAGCCAACGGTATCAATAAACCCTGCTTGTTCTGGACCCAAGATATCTCCTGCGCCACGAATCATTAAGTCGCGTTGAGCAATTTTATAACCACTGCCAAGTTCGGTAAATTCTTGAATCGCTTTTAAGCGTTTGTTGGCTTGTTCGTTTAATCGTTCTGCTTCTTCATAGAGTAAATACGCGTACGCAATTCGGTTGCCTCGACCGACGCGACCTTTGATTTGATATAACTGAGCCAAACCAAAGTTAGCGGCTTGTTCGATGATGATTAAATTAGCATTACTAACATCAATGCCAT
>DBCA01000115.1 GCA_002292805.1 Caryophanales bacterium UBA970 | reverse complement strand
GGGAATCCTTGGTGGAGCCTTACTCTTTCTTTGCGCTTTTCCAGTTTTGTATTTTAATGAAGCACAAGAGAACTTATCAAAAGTTGCAGAGCAAGCAGTAGAATACAATGAAACCTTAGAATCAAGTTATCTTGGATACACCGTTGGCGCTTTCTCGGCAACGAATAAAGCCAACGATCCTTTGTTAACAAGAGAATTTGTTGCAGTCACAAGAAAAGTTGAAATGTATGGATACATAGAAACTCAATCCACTTCCACCACGAATAGCGGAAATACTCAATCCACCTTGAATAGCGAAATTCGCTACACGTATTCAAAAGCTTGGCTTACCAACCCTGGACAAACCACATCTTGGAGAGGTAGGACTAGTGATTTTCCTCGAGACCTTCCCATCAACTACAACACATGGATTGTGAATTTACCTCAACCACGAACATCCACGTCAACTGGTTTATCCATCAACAATATTCCTGTGGACGGAACTAACTTAGACCTTTCCGCGTCTAATGAATTATCCGTGACACAAGACATGATTGCAGACAATATTTATACTGTTTTACTTGGTGACTTGTATACATCTAACCAAGGAAGTTTTGATTTAACAAAACCAGTGATTGGTGATGTTCGTATTTCCTTCACAGTGATTGAATTTGATGATCAAGGTTTGCTTCTAGGAAACATAGATAACAATCAATTTAGTGCATTTACAACCGATAGTGGCAACATTATGTATCGTTTTTTTAACGGAGAAAGTACGATTGAAAATGTTGTTTCTCAACTTCATACAGAATATCAGCTCACGATTTGGATATTCCGAGTGGTTGGTTTCTTAATGCTATTCGTCGGTTTGTTGCTTTCGTTTAAGCCAATCTCAACACTCTTCAATTTCATTCCAATCTTTGGATCGGTGGGTAGTGGTCTTTTCACCATCATGCTCTTTGTGGTAAGTCTTGTTTTAGCAGTCACCACCATCGTTATTTCCTTAATTGTTCAGAATATCTTTGTTGTATCCTTGATAACCTTAGGTATCTTTGGTTTGTTTTTCGTTTTAGTAAGAAGACCCAAGCCGCTAAAAACAAGCACAAGCGAATAATAACCTTATCGGGCACTTGATATTATTTTAGAATCAATTTTTTACATTATTCAAATACGAAAATACCACCACCAACATGGATCTTAAGACACTGAGCTAAGTTCCAAAGTATTTTGATCTTCGTTAACAAAGTCTAGTGAATAATCCTCTCTTTGTATAAGTTAAAGTCCAAACGCTCATCAATTTCTTATAGAATTATTTGCAATTGAACTCGTCACACTCAGCACAAGCTATGCCACCATGGGTTGTGCTTAATTTAACATAGAAAAATCAACCCCATTGTCTCTTTGGTGTTGTTCAAAAACGTTTTAACTTTATTGCTCGTTACAATGGTTTTCAAGTATAATTTGAAAAGGATTATGATTAAAATTTTATCTCGACTTAGAACCAGCACTTTATTGATTTTATTTTTTGAACTGATTGCAATTGCAGGCATTATTGTTGCCTATTATTATAATTTCGCCAATTTTCAATCTTTCTTATCCTATCCGGTTTTATTTTCCGTCATCTCGGTTATTTTTGTTCTTAACACCGTCTTCATGCTTTCCTTCCTAGCCACCATTCTCAATAACCGCCAAAAGAAAGATTTAACCACCGCAGATTTATTAGGATCAGATATCCCAGAAGCCTATCGTTATACGGGACTAGGGATTATCCTTCTAGACCAAGACGAACAAGTCATCTGGGTGAACGAAGTTGTTCAAGATCTCGTTCCTAACCTCATCGAAACCAACATTCTTGATTGGAAAAAAGAACTTGTTCCTTTGTTACAAGGAACCAAAGCCAATGTACAAATTATCCTAGCAGGTAAAAACTTTGAGGTTAAATATCTCAACACCTCACGCATGTTTATTCTTAAAGACGTCACCGCCTATGAAAACCTTTTACAAATCAACCGAAATCAAAGTCCAGTCATGGGGTATGTTGTCTTGGACAATTATGAAGAAAACGCCCCCGCATTTGATGAAAAAAGTGACTACATCTCCAAGATTCGTTCCACGGTCATTGCGTATTTTTCAGGCTATGGATTTGTGGTTCAACGCATTCGTAGCGATTCTTACTTTATTCTTGGTCCAGTCTCTGCATTCTTAAAACTCAAAGAAGACAAGTATCGAATCGTTGAAACTATCTTTAGTATCGATAAACAACAAGAAAGACAAATCACCTTGTCCATCGGGATGGCGTTTGGCACCAGTGATGATTACACCAAACTCAATGGACGCGCCATAGAAGCTCTTGAACTTGCGGTCGCCCGTGGCGGTAACCAAGGCATCATTGATGAAGATGGCACCAAACAATTCTTTGGTGGATACCGATTAAGCCAAGACAACGAAATGAAAACGGCCCAACGTATTCGCGAAAGAAATGACAAGATCCTCCGCAACTTAATTGAAGCCAAAAACGTTTATATTGTTGGTCACTTGGATGCAGACATGGACGCCTTAGGATCTGCACTAGGTGTCAAAGCGATTTGTGATCATTTAAACATTCCGAGCCGAATCATCTTTGATTACGCCTATTCAGAAAAAAGAGCGAAGCAAGCTGTTTCAAGTGAATTTTCTTCTCAAGAAAACAAACAAATTTTCATTCGCTCTCAAGACGCGATTGCCGCGATTAAGGAAACCGATCTAATCGTCGTGGTTGACGTCAGCCGTCCTTCGTTGGTGATGGGCAACCAAATCTTAGATAAGAATGTTCCCACCATCGTCATTGATCACCACAAACGAACCGATGAATTTATTGCCAAGGTCACCATGGAACCCGTCATTGATACCTCGGCATCAAGTGCCACTGAACTAGTCGTGGATATCATCCTCCATAACAAGTACTTCAAATCCTTTGAATTTAAACTCCCATCCTTACTTGCCACCATCATGTTGTCAGGGATTTACTTAGATACTAATTTCTATAAACTTAAAACGGTCGGTCCACGAACCTTTGAAGCATCCCGTTTCTTGATTGAAAAAGGTGCAGACACCAACAAGGCGCATGAATTGTTAAAAGAAGATTACAATGATTTAATGATCATTAATCGGGTCATTTCTGCCACTGAAACTGTCGATACCGATGTCTTGCTTGCCACCTTCTTAGAGGAAGAAGTCATTAATGATGCGGCGATGATGGCCAAGGTTGCTAACGCAATCATGGACATGCGTGGTGTCAAAGTTGCCATTGTCATCGGCCGAGTGACCCCTAACGGATTTACGAAAGTTTCTTGTCGAAGTGATGGTTCAATCAACGTTGCCATGTTGATGGAAAAGATGGGTGGCGGAGGTCATTACACCGCAGCAGGGTATGAAACCAAGGTCTTAGAAACCGTTCAATCGGTGAAAACACGAGTGATTGATACATTAAAAGAATATTTGACAAGAGCGCG
>DBCA01000047.1 GCA_002292805.1 Caryophanales bacterium UBA970 | reverse complement strand
CGGTTACTTTTGATTTCACTTATGAAGGTGGTTCATTACCCTTTAATGGAAATGACTACTTAGCTTTAATGGTTGATCAACAACCAATTGATGTTTTAGGATACTTAGGTTCCGATTTAGATTATTCAAAGAATGTGACGATGATACGTTTAGGTACCTTAAATCAATATCAAGCGAATCCAGTGTATCAAGATGACCAATTCATTCGCTATGTGCCAGATTATTTTAAAGGATTAGGTAATGATGATCATCAAATCAAAACCTTTGAGCAATTATATGAGGGACCACAATTAGAAGAAAGATATAAGTCATTACCCTATGTTCAGAATGGAAGTACAACCACCGGAGGTGGAGGAGCGGTGATCACGTATAACTCTTCTGTTGCGGATGGCGATACAGCTTTCTTTTCAAGTGGAAATGGTTTTCCTGGTGGTTCGGTGAGATATTATTACATCAATACACCAGAAGTAGATGGCAGTTATACAGATGCTGAACCATGGGGATATGTCGCGAGTAAATATCACAAAGAGTACATTATGAAAGATAAACAAAATTCTACATTTTACGTTCAATCCATTCCTGGCGGTGCACTTAAAGAAGTCAACGGTCGTAACTTAGGTCTTATTTGGGTGAATGGACAATTAGCGCAATTTCTTATCATCCGAGAAGGGTTATCTGAAAACGTAGGTTTAGCATATGGGGCGAGCGATCTTGCCTTAACCGACCGTGATGTCCCTTACTTAACTTTTTTAAGATTTGCTGAACAACAAGCTCGTGAAAATGGATGGGGAACAAAGGGTTATCCTATTAAAGAAGAAGGAGAGAAATCTCCTGATTGGAATTATCAAGCTCAAGGTGGGGTTGGCGCATTGGCAACCACCAATCCAGTTTGGTATCCACACATCGAATTACCTTGGTAAATATAAAAACCCGCGATTGCGGGTTTTTTTAATTCATTGGTGCAGGTAGGGAGACTCGAACTCCCAAGGGTTACCCCATACGCCCCTCAAACGTACGCGTCTACCAATTTCGCCATACCTGCGCGAATATGATTATAACTAAACCCTAAGAAAATTAAAAGAAGTTAAACACCAAATTGGCTAAAAGAAAATAAATGAGTAAAGAACTAAAATCCACGATGGTGGTTAAAAATGGGGAAGACATCACTGCAGGATCCTTCTTTAATTTAAGGGCTAGCATGGGTAGAAGACTACCCAATAGCTTAGAAATCAAGATTGAAATTAGTAGCGTTAAGCTGACCAATCCGGCCATGCGAACAATGAATAACCACCAACCAGGCTTATACATCACCAAGCCCATGTCGCTTGGTAATCGGATAAAGCCAATGACCAATTGTAACCATATTAATCCAAAGGTGAACAACGCTGTGATGGCGGAAGTAAGTAACGCCACCTTTAATTCTTTTTGAATGACAAAGGAAACATCTTTCAGGGTGATATCTTTGACGGCAATGGCCCGAGTGATGATCGCCACCGATTGATTGCCCGTGTTCCCACCCGTATTCATGATGGCGGGAATAAAGGCGGTCAGAATGACCACGCTTTCTAGCGTGCTTTGAAACTGATTGATGATAAAGGTCGAAACGACCCCTAAGACCATCAACCCTAAAATCCAAGGAATCGATTTCATGACAATCGCCATGGGTTTGGTTTGTTTATAGTTACCATCTAAGGGTGAAATGGCAGCCATCTTTAGAAAGTCTTCACTGGCTTCTTTTTCAATAACATCGACAATATCGTCAATGGTGATAATCCCAACCAAGTGATTGGATTCATTAAGCACTGGCATCACCGACAAATCATAGCGTTTAAATAATTGGGAAACTTCTTCTTGATCGGTGTGGACGTAGCAAGAAATAAACTCTTTGTTCATGACCTCACTGACGAGTTGATTAGGTTCATGAAACACCACATCTTCAATGTAGATAATCCCTTTTAAAAATCGATTGTTATCGACAACGAAGTTTGAATAAATGGTTTCTTGGTCACGGCCGGTTTTTCTAATTTTTTCTAAGGTTTCCCCAATGCTAAGGTTTTCTGCAATGGTGATATACTCCGTGGTCATGATACTGCCTGCGGAACCAGGCTTGTAATTGAGAAGATGATTAATCTCAGAACGTAACGTGGGGTCAGCAACTTTTAAAATTCTTGACACCAAGTTGGCTGGTAAATCTTGTAAGAAATCAGCAATGTCATCTTGGTAAGAATTATTTAATAATTCAACCAACTGTTTATCGGTAAAAACGTGAAGAATGTTTTCTTGTTGGGAAGCGGAAAGATGCGAAAATAGTTCTGCAGTATGATCTGAACTACAGGTCTTAAAAATAAAGATAATATCTTGGGGGTTTTTTAAGTGATTGACTAAAGATGCAAGATCAATAATTTGATGATTGGCAAATAACTGGCGAATTTTTGTAATCTCCTTTTTGCGGATATATAACTTTAAGGTTTTAAGTTGAATTAGTTTGTTTGTCATAACCCTTACATTTTACTCTTTTTGAGATAAAATAGGACTGATTAATCAATCATGATAAACCAAACTCATACCGTTGCTCAATCACCAACTAAGAAGGGATGGCATATTCTATTTTTTGTTGTCTCATTATTCCTTGGTCTTGGCTTTTCTATTTTTTCCCTTCAAGAAGATTTAACAAGGTTTGAATGGTTGCCTTTTTTAACCCTTAGTCAACAATGGATAGGTCAATTAGACATGATCTTGATGGCGCTATTGCTGTTAGGCGTGATCATTTTTTCGAGTGGGTTAAGGTTTCATGTTCTGTTAAAGATTAAAGTTAAGAACCTTCGATTCAGGACAAGCTTAATGTATGGCATCCTTGCTCGGTATTATGTTTTAATCACCCCTTGGGCCTTAGGGTCACAACCCATATTAATCGGCATCATGTATCAACGTAAAGTACCAATTGGTTTATCAACCAGTGTCGTTATGATGGATTTATTATTCATGCGCTTAAGCATGACATTGATTGTTTTATTGGCCCTGATTGGGTTTAGTCATTTGGTTTCACCAGGCATTCTTCTGCTTGCTTGGATTGGTTTTTTCTTCACTTGCATAAACCCTGTCATTCTAGTATTGGCTTCCCTCCTTGTTTGGCTTGAGCAAGGATTATTAATGCTCATCGCTTGTATTTTTCCAAAGAAAAAAGACCAATTACAAGCTTCATTAAAAAGTATTCTAGTTCAATATCGTCAATCTTTTCAAGAATTTCGCCATCAATTGATGCCGATGATTAAAGTCACTTTGTATTCTTTGTTATCTCAATTTTCTTTGTTAGCCCTACCCTATTTTTTAATGGCAAGCTTTTCAACTTCCGTGTTTGAAATCAGTCCTTTGGAATTTAATCTCGTTCATGTCACGATGATGACTGCCCTATCGAATGTGATTCTTGGCATTGTCCCAACCCTAGGTAGTGCTGGGGCTGCAGAGTTTACCTTTGCAACGGTATTTTCAACTTTTTTAACAGGGAATTATTTATTGTGGGCCATCTTACTTTGGCGTGTAATGTTGTTTTACATTTGGTTGATTATTGGGGTTTGCATTAGTTTGTATTTAGGGTGGTTCCAAAAAAATGTAAAAAAACAAAAACCGTATAATTCTTCTTTACCCATGAAAATATTTATTTTCAATGATGGTTTTTTTCCTCTCATTGATGGCGTGGTTCGTGCGGTCGATGGATATGCGAGATACTTACATCAACAAGGCATCGATGTCACCGTTGTTGTTCCTTTTGTTGGTGACACGAGCAAGTATCCGTACCGAATTCTTGCAATTCCCCAACTTAAGATTCCAGGTTTCTTTTATCCTTTACCTTATGGCATGAAAGGGAAAAGAATCCAGTCGCTTTACCAATATGATGGACCCATCGTTTACCATACGCATACTCCGTTTCTGCTTGGTCATCTCGCATTAAAGTTAGCAAAAAAATATCGTATTCCTATCGTGTCAACCTTTCATAGTAAGTATTACGATGATTATCTATCGGCGACAAAAAGTAAAACGCTTGCAAGGATACTTACTTTTTTTACGATGAGATTCTTTAAAAAGACCGATGCCATTTGGACTGTATCCAAGGGAACAGTTGAGACGATGCGTCAATATGGTTTAGACCATCGAACCATCAAAATCATTCCTAATGGGATTAATTTTAAACCTGAAACCATCACAAAAACGCAAGCTGCTAATTTTTTAAATGATTATCAACTGAGTGCAAAAGTTCCCATCATTTTATTTGTCGGCCAATTGATTTGGCAAAAAAACCTTCAACTCATTTTAGACACTTACCTTGAACTTGAAAAGAAAGGTTTTCTCTTTCAGGCGGTGTTTGTTGGTGATGGACGAGATGAAAACAACATCAAAGACTATGCTAGGAAACAAGAGATTAAAAGTAAAATTGTTTTTACAGGAAAGATCACGAATCAATTAATCCTAGGATCTTTTTACCAAATGGCGAGCCTATTTTTCTTCCCATCCAAATATGATAACGATCCGTTGGTTATTAAAGAGGCAGCAGCATACCAATTACCTTCTCTGGTGTTAGCAAATACGTCGATTGCTCAATTAATCATGAATCAAATCAATGGTTACATTCATGAAGGTGATAGCAAGTCCTTCGCCAACCGTTTGATAGAAATCTTATCTGATTCAAAAAACTTAAAGACCATCGGAGAAGAAGCCAAAAAAACCTTGGTGGTAACTTGGTCAGAGACCTTAAAAGATTTACGAGCCAATTATCAAGACGTCTTAACTGACTATGATTCTCATCGAGATTTTCATATAATAGAAAACATATGAAAACAATTCTTGTTGAAACTTCTGCTCGCCACATTCATCTCACGCAAAGTGATTTGGAAGTTTTATGCGGTCGTGGCTTTCAGATGAGTTCGGTACGTCCACTTTCCCAACCAGGTCAATACGTTGCTAACGTACGATTAACGTTAGTTGGACCCAAAAAGAGCATCGAGAATGTGGTTGTGTTAGGGCCGGTTCGTCCTGCATCACAAGTTGAAGTTTCTGCAACCGAAGCAAGATTACTAGGGTTAACTCCTCCCATTCGTGAATCCGGAGATATTCAAGGTTCTAGTCCAATCACGATTGTCGGGCCTAAGGGACAAATCACCTTAACTCAAGGTTGCATTATTGCGAAAAGACATATTCATATGACTCCTGATGACGCAATGTCCTTTGGGGTTAAAGATAAACAAGTTGTCTCTGTGAAAGTGATGAACTCGTTCCGCAGTTTAATCTATGGAGATGTGGTGGTTCGAGTTCGCAAAGATTTTGCTTTAGCAATGCATATCGACACCGATGAAGCCAATGCAGCTGGTTTAACTGGAGATACACAAGGTGTTCTCATCATTGGTTGAACCTGGCTTTGTTATATCCAAGAAGATTTAGTATAATCTTCTTAAGGTCATATCCCGAAAACTGTGTTGACGGACCGTCCACAGAAGCAACTCTAGTTATCTAGTAAGTGCTGGTCCAAGCGGAGTTCCACCTCCGAACGATATGAGCGAAAGTATCTATCAAACTTTCCATCGTGGAAAGTTTTTTTATTCAAGGAGGAAATCGAATGAAAGAAATCATGTTATTTACGTCAGAAGCAGTGTCAGAAGGACATCCAGATAAAGTTTGTGATCAAATTGCCGACGCTATTTTGGATGCATGTCTGGCACTCGATCCCTTAGCCCATGTGGCCATTGAGTGTTTTGCTGCTAAACAAAAATTATTGATTGGTGGAGAAGTTCGCTTTTCCTCAACCCAAATTCAAAGACCTGATTTTAAAAAAATAGCTAAACAAGTGATGACGGAAATTGGATATACGAACAAAGAGTTAGATTTTTCTGTGAATGAAGTTGAAATTTTTGATTGGGTACAAACACAATCCGAAGATATCAACCAAGCAGTCAATCAAGAAGAAACAACGGCGGGTGATCAAGGATTGATGTTTGGTTACGCCACCGATGAAACTGAAGGGTTCATGCCTTTGGCAATCGTGGTCGCACAAAAACTAGTTCGCGTGGCATCAAGATTAAGAAAACAAGGTCAATTTCCTTATGCTAGACCTGATATGAAATCACAAGTCACGGTCGCCTACGAAGGTAAGATAGTTTATCTTGATAAAGTCGTGATGTCTATCCAACATGACCCCAAAACACCGTTTAAAGAATTTAAAGAATTCATTCTAGATAAAATCATTAAGCCTGTGGTTGCGTCATTTAAATTAAATCAGGATTATGAAGTCTATATTAATCCTTCCAATCGCTTTGTGATTGGTGGTCCCGCTGGGGACACCGGTTTAACTGGTAGAAAAATTATTGTGGATACATACGGTGGGTACGCTCGTCATGGTGGTGGTTCTTTTTCAGGTAAGGATGCAACAAAAGTTGATCGCTCAGGGGCATATTTAGCTCGATACATCGCTTTGAATTTAGTGGCCGCTGGGGTCGCTAAAAAAGTTGAAGTCCAAATTGCTTACATTATTGGCCAGGCAAAACCAGTATCCGTGACTCTCTTTACTTTTGGTACATTAAAAAAAGGATTAAAAGAAAATAAAATTCTTAGTATTATTCAAGAAGTTTTCTTCTTTAAACCAGGTGAAATCATAAAGAATTTCTCATTAACAAAACCAGCGTTTCGGTATCGTGACTTAGCAATTTATGGTCATTTTGGTCGCCCTGATCTTGATGTTCCTTGGGAAAAGGCTGACCGAGTTGATGCCATCAAGTCATTTCTCAAATAAAATCACAAATAACCTACCTTAATGAAGGAAAAGTTGAGATAATGGAATTAAGAAGAGGGGTGGAAATATGAAATATCAAATTGTCGGAAAAAATATTGAGGTTACCGCTGCCATTTCCAATAAGATTCAAACGAAGCTAAGTCGTCTAGATAAGTTTTTTGTTCTCAAAGATGAAGTTATTTGTCGAGCAGTGGTTCGGTCCTATAAAATTGGGGCAAAAGTTGAAATTACCATTTTCACTCCAGTGATGGATGTAAGAGCAGAAGTAAAGCATGATGACCTTTATGCAGCAGTTGACCTTTCCTTAGATAAACTTGAAATTCAACTTCGAAAATTAAAAACACGATTACATAACCATAAGCAAAAAAGTTTAGGTGAATCTATCATTTTAGAAGCTATTGGCAAGGAAGAAAAGCAGTCGAAAAATGATCAAGTGGTTCGAACTAAATCAATGCTTTTACTTCCGATGTCAATGGAAGAAGCCATTACGAGAATGGAAGCCTTGGGACATAGTTTTTTTGTATATTTAGATATTGAAGATAAACAAATTAGTGTTCTCTATCATCGTCATGATGGCGGTCTTGGTTTAATCCAAGCAGAAAATAAACTTCAATAAACCATGTCTAAACTCATTGCGATTGATTTAGATGGAACTTTGTTTTATCCAAAAAAACGGATAAAACTTGTTTCCAAAGAAAATGTAAGATTTTTAAAATGGGCAAAAGCCAATGGTCATCAAGTGGTTTTTGTTACGTCAAGAAATCGTCAATTTGTTCAGAAAGTTTTAAAAGAGATAGACCTAGATATAGACTTTGTCTGTCGAAATGGTTGCGTTGTGGTTCATGACCATCAAGTGATTCTGGATAAAGTGATGGCCAAAGAAGATGTTCAAAAAGTCACAGCATTCATCCAACAACGGCATCAACCGCATATGTTTTCAATCGATACCAAAGAATCTTCCAATATTGTTTTTACAAGTGCTTACATTTGGTATTTAAATATCATGTATCGCATGTATTATTTTTTACAAGGGCGATATCGGGAAGATTTTGATAAAAATAATACTAGATTTGAAAAAGAAATGAAGCAATCATCCACCATCCAACGATTGTTGATTTACTTTGGTTTAGGTAAAAAAGCAAATAAGTTAGCATTAGAAGAATCTCAAGTTCTCAAACATCAATTTCCAAAATTAGAAATTGCCTGGATTAATGGATTAATTGAAGTAGCCTCCTTGGGGACAAATAAAGGGCAATCCCTCACTAAATTGGTCGAAGCAAAAAAGTGGAACAAAGATGATGTCATCGTCATTGGAGATTCTGGCAATGATGTATCGATGTTTCATATGTTTGCTCATAGTTATTGCATGGATCATGCTCATCCTTCCATCAAAAAACATGCTCGATATGTCATAAAACGAGTTCACCACTTGCAAAAAATCATCACCTCAAGATAATTCATTGATAAAGAACAAAAATATTGTTAAAATCAACCTAGGAAAAACACATGGCTAAAATAATTAAACAACCACTGACAATTGCCCAATGGATTTGGGGAATCTTATCGTTTGCTACAATCCTTGGGGGTTTAACCTTAGGTACGTTAGGATTTTTAAGAGATATGCTTGGTTTACCTTACGAACAAAATTGGATTCGGATTGCGGAAAATGCAATGAACGAATTCCTTGTCACGAATTTACCTTGGCAAACATGGGGCACCATCCTCTTGTCATTTGGGGTGATTGTCTTTGCCTTATTAATGAATCGCCTCGCCACAGAAGAAGAACGATTACTAGAAAAATCTAATCGCCGAGCCCAACGACTCCAAGATGCAAAAATTGCTGAATAAGCAATTTTTTAATCTATGAAAACACGATACATCAATGGTATTTTTTATACACTCAATCCATTACAACCCAAAGTCAGTGAACTCTGGGTCGAAGACGGAAAGATTTCATGTTTAGGTTCCCATTCCGCTTGGCAAGCTGATCAAACCATCGATGCCCAAGGTTGGACATGTTTTCCAGGATTTGTTGATTCTCATCTTCATCTGATTGGCTACGGAGAACATCTCTCGTTACTTCAACTTCATAAAAACCCAAATACTCAACACGTGTTAGCTCAAGTCAAGGCCCGCTTTCAAGGTCGACCTTTGTATGCACAAGGTCATGTTGAACAAGCGCTTACCAAACTTGATTTAGATACTATTTCATCGTCAATACCAATTTTACTGAGGCATGCAGATTTTCATGGAGCCACCGTCAATTCAGCCATTCTTCAGCAGATTGGATTAGACAATCATCCTACTGGCGTTCTCCATGAAGCAGATGCCTTAAAAGCTGTGCAAGCACTTCCTAAATATCATCAAGATGATCTAGTCAAGATGATCACCATTGCCATAAAAAAATTACATGAATTTGGCATCATTGGTGGTCACACCGATGATTTATATTACTTCAACGGTTTTCATGAAGTTGTTTCTGCTTATCGAAAGGTTTTAACCACCTTACCTTTTCGAACCCACCTTCTGATTCATCACTTGGAATTAGATACCTATGAAACATTAATGAAAAAGAATCCATACCAGCATCCCTTTCTTGAATTTGGTGCGATAGGAGAAATATTCTATGATGGAACCTTATCAAGCCAGACAGCGTTGATGCATCACCCTTACCAAGGTGGTCAAGGGGTTGGAGTACGTCAGTTTTCTAAACAACAATGGCTCACCATCGTCAAACGTATTCGCCGATTAGGATTACCAATCGCCGTTCACGCGATTGGTGATTTGGCGCTTGAGGAAGTGGTTGATACCTTGATTGCCAATCCTGTGAAGGCAGGTTTACATGACCGGATTATCCATGCATCTTTTGCAAAGAAGGCTACCCTTGTAAAACTTAAAAGAATTCCAGTGATGCTCGATATTCAACCGCAATTTGTCACCAGTGATTTACCTTGGGCAACTCAGATCATGTCTGCTCAAACAGAACTCATCTACCCTTTTAAAACCTATTTAAAGGAAGGGTTAATGTTATGTGGTGGCAGTGATGCCCCGGTTGAAGTTCCAGATCCATTGAAAGGAATTCATTCAGCATACCTTCGGCAATCCACCTCTTTATCATCTGCGTTCCAACCAGAAGAACGCTTATCGATGCTAGAAGCAGTTCAGCTTTATACCACTGGCGCAAATGCTCCCTCATATCTACCTCAACGCCAAGGTAAACTTGCTGTTGGATCGGTTGCTGACTTGACGTTTATCAATGAAGACTTTTTGGCGAATCCAAAAAGACTAGCAACGGCAAACGTGATGATGACAGTGGTCAATAATCAAATTGTTTTTCGTAAGAATTAAACGATCAAAAGCGATAGTGCCATCACCATCATCCCGGCAATAAGGCCAAACATGGATAAGTGATGATGCCCATATTTTTCCGCAGTTGGTAGCAATTCATCTAGGGAAATATAAACCATGATTCCTGCAACAAAAGGAAAGATAATTCCGAAGATTGCGGTTGGTAAAAATGTGGAAAAGATAATAAAACCAATCAACGCGCCTACTGGTTCTGCAAGTCCAGATAGCAAAGCAAAATTAAATGCCTTCTTACGATTTTTTGTCGCCTGAAAAATTGGAAGCGCCACCGCGATACCTTCAGGAATATTATGGAGGGCTATCGCGACTGTAATTCCTAAACCGAGTCGAAAATCTTCCAAGGATGCGTAGAAAGTTGCAATGCCTTCAGGAAAATTATGTAGAGCGATGGCAAACGCAGAAAATAATCCCATTCTCAATAATTCGGAGTGGTGATGAGGTTCTTTGATTTCATGAGGGTTATGATCATGTGGTATCAAGAGATCAATGATCAAAATAAAGAAAATTCCAGCAAAAAAACCACCGATCGCTATCCAATT
>DBCA01000009.1 GCA_002292805.1 Caryophanales bacterium UBA970 | reverse complement strand
ATGGTGACCATATGCTGATAGGTGCGGAGAATGGTTCCCATCGATTGCGTCTGCAAAAGATGGGAACTGATTGTATCTAAACTATTTGCTTGAAACGACTTCTTTTCTAACATTTTTTTCAGAAGGATCTTTATAGAAGTGGAAGAATAACATCACCAGGCCAAACATCACATACCCAATGGAGACTGGGTTGATAGCTTCAAGCGAGGTTGGGAACCCAATGGACGTTGCGTGAACGAAACCGAAAAATGCTAACCCGGCAGTAATGAATGAATAAACGGCTGCCCGAATAAAATTCTTATCGATGATATAAATACCGAGTGTACCAATTAACATACCGACGAGAATGTCACCTCCGGAAAGCCGTTGCCAACCCAAGAGAGGAACGCCGCTATTTGCTAATGCTACATAATCGATTTCCGCACCAACTGCCCCTAAGGCGGACGTGATCTTTAAGGTCACAAAACCAGCGATTAAAGGAATAAAAGAAAGGGCGATTGCTGGGAAATGTTTCTTTTCTGTGACTGCAAACGCTTGCGAAGTGATGACCATGCCGATATAAACTAGAATAGGTAATAAAGCGACAAGAGGAATGATACTTAACACTAAGTTTAATAAACCAGTAAACGCTAAAACCAAAATAGCTACACCGGTTGCCCAAGAATAACCAATACGAGCCCCAGTGGATTTCCATCCTGGGTGACCAATATAAATGATGGTTGGGAATGGTGAACCCAATAAGGAACCTACGACCGTTGCAAGTGCTGGCACTAACATGGATTTGGTCACAGGATAGTGTTCGCCTTCTGCTGCAGCGGATTCTAAATTATCTAAAGATTCTAAAAAGTCATAAATTGCTAAAGGAATCGCTGCTGGTAAGAAAGGGGCAATATAACTAAATCCAACCACCAAGAAACCTAATTGTGGAATTGGTAAATTGAGTCCGACCGTTGAAAATGAATCGACAACTTTACTTGGATCCATATAACCAGTGACCCATGCTAATAACGTACCAACGATGATGGCAAATGCACCTGCAGGAATCTTAAATGGTAATTTTTTTAATGCAAACCAACCACCTAAAACAATCGCAAATGAGGTCATTCCAATATATGGTGTCGTAAACACTTCCCCAATTGGGTTCATTGAAATATAAGTGATGGCTAAACCAGCAAGTGCACCTAATAGGGCACTTCTTGGTAAATATTTATTGATGAATGGTCCAACGAAGGCACCAGCGGTCATGATCAAACCTTGAATTAAGTTCCAAGTGACCCCTGCCGCAAGGGCATCTTCCCAAGATGCTCCACCGAGTTTGACAACAAGAATGACACCAAATGCAACCGCGAAATAATGTGGAACCGATAATCCATATGGCATCGCTGTGACATTTGGATTATTGGTTTTTTTCGCTAATTGCATGGCGAAATAAGAAAGAATTAATCCACCCGAAGATACCGCAATGGCAGTTCCAGGAACAACAATGCCAAAGACCATCGCAGCAGGCATACCAATCAATAGTAATAAACCAATTGCAGCTAAGAAATTCGTTAAGACGTTTGAAAATAAGCCAAAGAAACCGTTTAAGTCACCTTTAACCCACCAGCGTATTGTTTCGGATTTTGTTTGAGCCATAGTAATGTCCTCCTTTTACTTGATGCTCTTTAGGAACTCGTCTGCTGTGGTCGTCCAGCCAAAAATGCCACCTTGTTGATTCACCATCCGAATGGCCGCTTCTTGATCGCGAGGATCAAAAGCTGCAGTGCCATCTTCTAACATTAAGCATTCATAACCGCGATCATTTGCTTCACGGATGGTTGTGTGGACACAAACGTGAGTGGTTACGCCACAAACGATAAGCGATTCAATACCATGTTTCTTTAAGTGACGTTGTAACGTGGTTTGATAAAAAGCCCCTTTACCAGGTTTATCAATCAATAGTTCACCTTTAAGTGGTTGTAATTCATCCACGATATCGTGACCATATTCACCACGAACTAAAATTCTTCCCATCGGACCTTTTTTACCGATGGAATTACTTCTTCTTAATTTGGCAGGTTCCAAATCCGATAAATCAGGTTTGTGCCCTTCGCGAGTATGGATGACTTTCATCCCTTTGGCCCGTGCGGCATCCAATACTTTTCTTACCGTTGGAATGATTGATTTCGTTGGGGTAATATCATTACCTAACGCTTCACCAAATCCTCCGGGAGAACAGAAATCACGTTGCATATCAATGATCATCAACGCCGTTTTCTTCAGATCGAAATCAAAATTGAACGGTTTTGCTTTTGCTACATATTTACGCATGTGTTGTTTCTCCTCCTTTCTTTCCGATTTTTTCAAACAGGCCGAAATGGTAGCCAAGGAATAATAATCCGACCAAGGCATAGCCAATGGTCATTCCTGGATTGGGTAAAATACCAACTGAACTTGGAGCATGAATCACCCCGAAGAAGGTTAACAACACGGCAATACCAGAAGTAATTGCAGCCCTTAAGAATTTGCGATCAATGATAAACACCACCATTGAACCTAAAATCATTCCTACCACAATGGCACCTGCGCCAAGGTTGGCAGCACCGAGGTAATTAATTCCCCCATCCGATAACACTTGATTACCGATGGTGGTTGCATCCGTACCAGCGGCACCCAATGCAGTGTCCATCGCATGTTGAGTCCATTCAGCAATCCAAGGAATCATCGCCATCACGGCGGCAGGGGCATATTTAAGGTCTGAAGAAGTAAACGCTTGTGTGGTAATCACAATCCCAATGTAAAGAAGGATTGGATATAACGCAGGTAATGGAACAATATTTAACAAGACTGGAACGATCCCTAAGAATGTCATAAGTAGGACACCAAATCCGGTGGCGAAAGCATAACCAATTCTTGCTCCCGCTTCCTTCCACCCTGGGTGACCAATAAAAACGGCAGTGGGAAATGGTGAACCAAAAGCAACACCTAACAAAGTGGTAATGCCATCGGCGGCTAAAGCTTCTCGTGTGCTATATTCATCCCCAGCAGCGGCTGCAGATTCAACGTTATCAATGGTTTCAAGAAAATTATAAATGCCCAAGGGGATCGCGGCGATAATGATTGGACCGACGACTTCTAACCCTTGTTGGTTAAACAATTCACCTAAAGCAAAATTAGGTAAATATAGTCCTACCTTATCAAATGAGCCAAGCAAGTTATCAAGTGACATATAACCACTCACCCAGCCAATGATCACACCAAGTAAAATGGCAACAAGACCAACAGGAAAATTAAAAGGCATGCGAATCTTACCAACAAATCCTAACAAAACGACCGCCAAAGAAATTAAACCGATATACGGAACGTAAAATACACTGAAGGCTGGATTCAAAGCGATGTACGTAATCGACACACCTGCAAGTGCGCCTAGCATCGCTGACCGTGGTAACCATTTACGAACTTGTAGTCCAATCCCAACTCCTAAAATTTCAATCAACCCTTCGACAGCGGCCCAAATTAAACCAGCAGACCACGCCAAGGTTGCATCATTGGTTGTCCAATACACAGGGCCGATCACAGAGAAAACAATTAAAAACATATGGGGAACACTTGAACCAGAAGGAAGAGCGGTGACATCTTTTCTTCCAGTTTTTTTTGCAAGTTTGTATGCCATAAAAGAGTAGTAGACACTTGCAAGAAAAATTGCTAATCCTACAGCCGGAAGAATTCTTCCGTAAACAAAGGCATCCGGTAATCCGACAACAACACTTAAGAGCACAGCCATGGTGAGAATATTGGTTAAATTGTTGGTAAAGAGACCAAAAAAGCCATTCCAATCACTTTTTACCCATAGTTTCATAAAAGCTTCCTCCGTGTTTTTATCATAAAGGTTCTTGTAAGCGTTTACATTGTTAAATGTAAACAAAGATAAACATATTTTGTTGTAGTATAATGACAACATGAGTGTGTTTATTAGTGATCTACTGTCAGCTAATATTTTAGATAGTTATAAAATTGTTGCCGGCAAAGGAAAGTTGAACCGTGAAGTAGAAAGTATTTCCTTATTAGAAACGCCTGATTTTGAAAAATACGTCAAAAATCGAGCGTTGATTTTAACCACGCTTTATCCAATCAAATCAAATTTACCTTTGTTTAAGAAGTTAATTCAAGTGCTTGTGGATCGCCAAGTCGCAGCCTTGATTGTCAAACTTAAGCGCTATGTTGAAGAAATCCCCGAAGACATTGTTCGCTTGTCTGAAACCCTAGGGTTGCCACTGATTACCATAGATTATGACGCAAATTTATCCGATATATCAACTCGGATTTTGGACGAATTGACCAACGAAAGTTTAAAAACCATTTCATTATCGTCCTTTTATCTAGACTTGGTGAAAACCCTAGATGAGAATCCCGAACTTGAAACGATCCTTAGTTTTCAAACTCGCTTAGAAAACATGGATTATTGGATCTATTCAAAAGTCCAAGAGAAAATCGTATCTACCAATAAAAAAATCAACACGATTGCCAAAGAAATTAGCACCCACAATNNCCAACCTTTCAAAAAATCAATGATCAATTTGTCTATTCTGATGAGGTGAAATTATCCAACCAATTGTTATATCAAGTGGTGTTCTTTTCGAAAGAAGATAATCGCAGTAAGATTTATTATTACGCGGAAATCATTAAATTGATGTTGGTGTTTATCTATCAAAAAAGACAAGAGATTTCTTTACAACAAAATCAGTTTCTCATTGAATTAGTAACCACCAGTAATACTCCTTATGCCAACAACGAAGTATTTCAAGAAAAAAGTGAAATATTCGGTTGGAACGTTAAATTCCCTCTTGATATGATTTTGTTTCAAATCCAACAATCCATCCAAATCAGCCCCTTTCAATTCAATGATTTAAAAGATGATTTGATGACACTCTTTCAATTAAAAAAAGAAGAAATTCGTTTTTTAAATCTTAATCAAAGACTTTTATTTCTTTTGAATGGGAAAGAAGTCAGTAACTTAGAATCCAAATTAAGAACGCAAATTCATGACTGGGAAAAACGCTTTAAATATGTTGAAATTAAGGCTACTTACACGACTCAAATACAAACTGTTAACGCCATTGCCGCGGATTATGCAACGTTATCAAGAGGTTTGAATTTTATCACCCAGCGTCATATCCGTGAACGCGTTTTCAATCAACAATCTGTAAAAATGTTTTCAATTTTAGGAAAAATTCCTGAGGCAGAAATTAAGGAATACGTCCAATTGGTTCTAAATCCTTTGCTTCAATACGAAGAAAAACATGGGGGTAATCTTTTAGAAACTCTTTATATGTTAATCAGTAAACAATTCAATTTAAAGAAAACTGCCGAGGCACTATTCATCCATTACAACACATTAAGACATCGCTTACAGGTGTTAGATTCCTTAGGATACGGAAAAAGTAAATTAGAAACAACACACTATGATCTTATCTTTGCCGTCTATTTAGCAAAAAGTTTAATGTAAATATGCTACACCAAAACAAAACGTTCACGAATCTCGTGAACGTTTTAACATCAATTGGGAGAACGGGAACCCACGTCTTTTCGCGTAACTTTCGCCACAGCTAGGACATGATTACCTTCGGTCAAACGCTTTGCAGTCAAGGGGGAACTTCGACATACGTCAACTTGTGAATAAAGGTTCCCGTCCTCAACTTCATCATAGGGCATCCTTCACCATTACTCTCATCACGCATGGTTATTTTTTGACAATCATCTTTTATGGCTTGGGTGATGGCAAGGTAGAATAGCAACGATAAAATAATTAAAATCATCATAATTAACAATATTTCGATATCTTGCTTGGTGAGAATTAAGATAAAATAGATTTACAATCACAAGTAAAGGAAATCACACCTATGCGCATCGAAAATGAACTTAAATTAGATTTCTCTGATGTCTTGATTCGCCCGAAGCGATCGACGCTAAAAACGCGCAAGGATGTGGATCTGCTTCGGACCTATAAATTCTTACACGCCAAAAAAAGAGAATGGCAAGGCATTCCCATCATGGCTTCCAACATGGACGGGGTTGGGACGTTAAAGATGGCGCTTGCGATGCAACAAGAAAAGTTATTAACCGTCTTGGTGAAAAGTTACCACGTTGAGGATATTCGTCCCATCGTTGATCAACTTCATCCTGATTTAACCGTTTTTTCTACCGGTGTCAGTGAATCAGATTTAACTAGATTAGAAACCATTCTCAACACCTTCCCTAAGTTTTATATGATTTGTATTGATGTCGCCAATGGGTATAGTGAATTCTTTGCCGAGTTTGTTTCTAAAGTTAGACAACGTCATCCAGACTGTGTGATCATCGCTGGCAACGTGGTCACTGGGGACATGACCCAGGAACTTATTTTACGCGGGGCCGATATCGTTAAAGTTGGCATTGGCCCGGGAAGTGTTTGCACCACCCGAATTCAAACCGGGATTGGGTATCCACAACTATCGGCGATCATTGAATGTGCAGAAGCAGCACACGGGATGGGCGCCCTCATCATCGGTGATGGCGGTTGCACGTGTCCTGGCGATGTCGCCAAAGCCTTTGGCGCAGGCGCAGACTTTGTCATGCTTGGTGGCTTACTTGCCGGTCATGATGAAGGTGGTGGCACCATTCACACCGTAGAAGAAGCAACCGGAACGTATGATCCTAAAACTAAATTACCAAACACCAAACCAATCTCATACATTCAGTTCTATGGGATGAGTTCAGACACAGCGATGACTAAGAACCATCAAGAAATGCTTAATTACCGTAGTTCTGAAGGGCGAACGGTCGAAGTCCCTTATCGGGGTCAAGTCAGTCTCACCATTCAAAATATCTTAGGTGGATTACGTTCCACGTGCACCTATGTTGGGGCAAAAACCTTAAAAGAATTATCCAGAGGGACGACGTTTATTCGCGTACAAAAACAATTCAATGACGTCTTTGCTAAGAAATAAATAAGTTATTGAAAGACGCGTTGGTATAGGTCTTCAATCGACGTGGGTGATTGAAGCCACGTCGTGAAAGCAACGCGGGCAAACATCGGTTGGGATTTTAATAACACCAACATGCTGATTTTCTTTTGGATTGCTTCAAAGGCGGTTGTCTGTAACACCCGATACGCGTCATCACGGTCAAGACCTTGTAAAATTGCTTGATGAAGAATCACTTGTGTCCAATGTGTGTCATAACTTTCATCGATATGTTGCTTCATCTTGTCTGGTCGAACTTCAAGTTGGTCCATCAGTTTGGTGACTTTGGTAAGCATCGTATCCATTAACGTGGTTGCATCCATGAAGACAATCCGTTCCACACTCGAATGAGAAATATCGCGTTCATGCCATAAGGCAACGTTTTCATTCACCGCGGACAAATACCCACGCATGAGTCTAGCTAGACCCATGAGGTTTTCACTCTGAATTGGATTACGTTTATGCGGCATCGCCGAACTACCTTTTTGTTTCGACCCAAAGGCTTCCGACACTTCCATCACTTCTGAACGTGATAACAAGCGAACATCCAAGGCCATCTTTTCAATGAATCCAGCAAGATTGACCAAACTAAACACATAACTCGCATGACGATCGCGTTGAAGGATTTGCGTATGAAGGCCACTCGTCTTTAATCCTAAAAGCTTAGCTACTTTTTGTTCATGGTCCGGAGGCAAGATCGGATACGTGCCAATGGAACCAGAAAGTTTAAGGACTTCCACACCTTCCCTTGCCAGTAGAAACTGTTTTTTTAATCGTTGTAAATCATCAAACCATAAAGCATAACGTAAACCATACACGGTGGGTTCGGCGTACATCCCATGGGTTCTTGCCATGATGGGTGTTTGCTGGTATTGATATGCTTTTGCTTTTAAGACCGCAGCAAGGGCGTCAATCTTAGTGAATAAATGAGCATTGATGGTTTGAAAGATTAATCCATGCGCTGAGTCAATCACATCGGAAGACGTTAAGCCAAAATGAAACCATCTCTTTTCTTCTCCCAAGGAATCGCGGCAAGATTCGACAAATGCGAGGACATCGTGTTGCAAAATCGCTTCATGTTGTTCAATGCCTTCTAATGTGAAGGTTGCTTTCATAAGTTGATTTAACGTCTTGGCATCAATCACCTTGCGGTCTTTCAATGCGGTCAGTGAGGCAAGTTCCACTTTTAAGTATTGTTCAAATTTAAATGAATCTGACCACCATCGTTTCATGTCTTTCGAGGTGTAACGATCAATCATGATGGTTTGTCCTTTCAATCAGCTGTTCCCGCTTTGGGCCATTGGAAATAAAGCGAATGGGTACCCCTAAATATTCTTGGATTTTATGAAGATACGCTTGGGCTTGTTTGGGTAATGCTGAAAAGGATTGGCAATCTTGAATCGGAACTTTCCATCCTGGGACGGTTTCATAAATAGGCTTCACCTTCGCTAAATCTTGCGCGTGGGCAGGAACTAAGATAGTTCTTTGACCATTCAGTTCATAAGCGACACAAATTTGAATCGTGTCGACCACACTTAAGACATCGAGTAAAGTAATCGCTAATTGATTGACTCCAGTAATCCGTAGGGCGTGTTTGAGCATCACGATGTCTAAATACCCAATCCGTCTAGGCCGACCTGTGGTTGATCCGTATTCGTTCCCGGTTTTGCGAATGGTTTCCGCAAGTTCACCAAAGATTTCTGTCGGAAAAGGTCCTTCACCGACTCGGGTTGTATACGCTTTGACGATGCCTAATGCGTCCTTAATATATGCTGGTGGTAAGCCAATATCCACGGGGATGCTACTTGGGGTCGGATGGCTACTGGTGACATAAGGATACGTGCCATGATCAAGATCAAGCATCACCCCTTGGGCCCCTTCAAATAAAATCCGTTTCCCCGCATGATACGCTTGATACACTTCATATGACGTATCAGTGATTTGGGGTAATAACGATTGAATAAACGGCGTCATCGTGTGGAGATAGCCAGCAACATCAAAGGTGATGCCTAAACTCGACACGAGTCGATTCATTTCAACTTCTAATCTTGGCAAATCTCGTAAGGAACTAACGCGAATCCCAGTACGAGAAGTTTTAGTTTGGTAAGCAGGGCCGATGCCTTTTTGGGTTGTGCCAATTTTTTGAGTTGAGGTTTGTTCACTTTGGGCATCGAGCATTTGGTGAAAGGGAAAGAGTAAATGCGCGCGATCTGAAATCCGAATTTGTTGAATACTAAAACCAATCAATTCTTTTTGCAAGGCATCTAAACTAATCACCATGCCGGTACCTAACACATTGATCGTATGAGGATGTACGATCCCGGTAGGTAACACATGCAAAACATATTTCTTACCATTGGCATACACCGTATGCCCGGCATTATGGCCACCTTGATAACGGACCACATAATCAAACTGATGGGAAAGACTATCGGTAATTTTGCCTTTGCCTTCATCACCAAATTGCAGACCAACAATCGCTAATGTATTCATACTCTTTATTATAATTCAACTGAAAATAAAGCAGAATGAATATTTGTTAACACGGATGGCATGGCCATTCATAAGAATGGACCAAGATGCCATGAACTTCAATGATTCTGCAGGATTAAGTTGGATGACATCATGTGGTTTGGCGATGGTCTAACCACTTTAAAATCATCCATGCGGTGAGGGGAATGATGATCCACATGGGGATAAGCGGTTGGGCAAAGAACAAGAAAATACCAAGGGCAATACCATAATAATTGACATCCCCGGTGATGAATCCAATCACAAGAAATGGAAACCAAAACATCGACCAAAAAACGTTAGCCAAGACAATGGAAAGCCAACCTCGCTTACTCAAGAGGAGTTTTTGGGTGATGCTTTTGATTTTTTTAGCGAGTGTGGACTGGGTTATTTCCATAAGGTTTCAAGGTTGGTTGCTGACGATACGCAGGATAAATGGATTGAAAATAACGTTTAGTGGCATCGGGATTATCACCATCAAAATTTTGTAGGCCGATTTCATTGAGTAATGCGTTGATGATGGTTTCCGGATAAAACGCATGAAACAGGCGATGAAGCAAAGGGGTTAATCGTTTCATCCTTTGTTCAGCTTTAACGCTAAGAGAAAAGACATCGTCATGATGCGTCGTTCCTAACGATGGGTGCCGCCATGGTTGTTGCAACCCATTGGTAATCAACGTGAATTTTTTTTGGGTGATGCTTCGATCATGGGTTAAGGCATAAAGGTAAGAGCGTTTAGAAAAAAGGCAACCAAGAACAGCTCGTTTCCAATCCTTTATCAAATACACCGAATCATACGCTTGCATCATCGATTGATAACTTTGATGGAATGCATGCCCATGGCCATAAACGTGCTTGTATAACTGTTCGATATTGATGAGGACTTCGTCTTGGTTTCTTAAAACCATCGACGGGTTGTCGTCTTGAACCTCGAGCCCATTCGCAAGTGTCCAGGCTAAATCTAAGCTATGCTCAAAACGAATGTGATCCGCCTTATAGGGCATGGATTCAATCCCACCTTGTTCATCAAAACCAGACCAATAAAAAACAAAAGGGTGAAGCGCTTCATCTAACACATAATGGGAGATGAAACCAAGAATATAAGCGAGCCATTGATT
>DBCA01000012.1:9653-10411 GCA_002292805.1 Caryophanales bacterium UBA970 | reverse complement strand
ATGAAAGTCGAAACCACCTTGAAAAAAAACCAATCCACCTATTGGTTATGGTTTGAACTGCTGTGGCGTGACTTCTTCTATTATCTTCATCTTCAAGTGGGTCGGGTGATGTTCTTTGAATCAGGGATTCAAAACCTTAAGCAACCTTGGAATAACAATCCTACTTATGTGAATGCAATTTTAAATGCATCCACAGGATACCCATTGGTGGACGCAAATTTAAAAGAGCTTTATCAAACCGGGTGGATGTCCAATCGCGGTAGACAAAATGTCGCTAATTTTATCAGCAAGATTCTTCGCCTAGATTGGCGGTTTGGTGCCGCCTTATTCGAACATTACTTAATTGATTATGATGTCTCAAGCAATTATGGCAATTGGCAGTATCTCAGTGGCATCGGCAGCGATCCACGCGAAGACCGTATATTTAATGTGACACTACAAGCCAAAAAATATGATCCTACGGGTGCTTATTTGGCAACATGGTTACCCAAACTTCAACATATCCCAACCCCATTACGCTTTCAACCTTGGACGATGAACGGTTTACAAATGGGCATGTATCAATGTGAGATTGGCAAAGATTATCCTCAACCGATTGTGATGGATCCACGCGTCCAGCTCAAATACTAACCTAAGATTAATTTGATAAAGGCAGGAAGAAACACAGGCAAGTCTTTTGGCGTTCGTGAAGTGACATAATTACCATCCACGACCACAGGAGCGTCCACATAAATGGCACCAGCGTGAACTAAATCATC
>DBCA01000012.1:5584-9635 GCA_002292805.1 Caryophanales bacterium UBA970 | reverse complement strand
TTGATCGAATAATAACTTGTGAGTTTTCTTCCCTTTAAATTACAGACGGAGGCCATTAACCATGGGCCGTGGCAAATCGCTGCGATTGGTTTTTTCGCATCGGCGATGGCTTTGGCAAAGGTAACGATATCCGAAGACCGTCTCATATAATCTGGAGAAAATCCTCCAGGAATCACTAACCCATCATAGTCCGCAGGATTGACTTCTTTGGCAGCAAAATCACTAGTGGCAAGCATGCCATGTTTACTTTTATACGCTTGGCCTTTGATCGCCCCAATCAGATGGACTTGAAACCCTGCTTCTTGTAATCGGTAATAAGGATAATACAACTCATTATCGTCGGAAAATTCTGCGACCAAGATGGCAATCTTTTTCATTGGGTTTTCTCTATTCTAAAGTTCTTTATAACTTTTGACAATGTCTTCAATGGCTTTTTTCGCATCGTTTAACAGCATCAACGTTTGTGGATACGTGAATAAAGGATTGGCTAATCCCGCAAAACCAGAACCTAACGAACGCTTAATGACCACGCATGTTCGCGCTTCATCGACGTTTAAAATCGGCATCCCCGCAATGGAAGATTTTGGATCACGAGCAAGGGGATTGACCACATCATTCGCCCCAATGATCAACACCATGTCCGTGGACTTAAAGGTTGGATTGATCGTATCGAGATCAAGCATTTTTTCATAGGCGATGTTTTCTTCGGCAAGCAAGACGTTCATATGACCAGGCATCCGTCCAGCCACAGGATGAATCCCAAAGACGACTTCAATGTTTGATTTTTCTAATAGATCACATAATTGTTTCACCACATTGGACGCGCGGGCCACGGCCATGCCGAATCCGGGAACGATGACGACGCGTTGGCATGATTGTAATAGCAAGGCCACTTCTTCACTGGAGGTGACTTTGACTTTGCCGGCATAAATATCTTCTTTAGAAGCAGCGGGAGCAATCGCACCAAACCCACCGAACAAAACATTCACCAAGGACCGATTCATTGCCCTACACATGATCGCCGATAAAATCAGTCCACTGGCACCGACAAGTGATCCGGTAATAATCAGCAAGACGTTATTCAACACAAACCCGGTTGCCGCAGCGGCCAACCCGGAATAGGAATTTAATAAGGCGATGACCACTGGCATGTCGGCCCCACCGATCCCAATGACCAAGAATACACCCAAGAGGGAGGCCCCAATGACCATGGCAATAAATAACGTTAAAGAAGGTTGAACACTAAACCAAACCCCAACCCCAAGCAAGAGTAACAGCAACAAGACTTTAAAAAGTAAATCTCCTTTAAACCGAACTGGTTGATCAGGAACCCATTTGATACCTTGAAGCTTCGCATAGGCAAGATAACTTCCTGTAAAGGTAATCGCCCCAATCAATCCTGATAGCATCGTCGCCACTAAGACAATCACCGATAACGATGCTTCGACATTTTGATAATAATAGACGCCAGCAACGAGCAATGAAGACAACCCGCCGAATCCATTTAACAACGCGACCATTTGCGGCATGCCTGTCATTTTTACTTTGATCGCTGAGATGACGCCAACCACAGATCCTAACATTAAGGCAATCAGAATCACATACCAATAGGCAAAGGCAAAGGTCACCGTATTCGCTTCATCGACTATTAAACCAAAATCTAAGAAGGCGGTTAAGGAGGCAATCAACATCCCAATCGCCCCATATTGATTTCCTTGAACGGCTGTTTTAAGATTGGATAAACGTTTGATGCCAACAATAAAAAAGACGGCACTCAATAGATATAAGATCGCCACCAAGGTTTCTTTTAAGGTTGCTAAATTAGTCATTGGATTTTTTTCCTTTGAATTTATTGAGCATGCGTTGGGTGACGACAAATCCACCAACCACATTTAAGGTTGCGAGGAACACAGCCACGCCGGCAAGCGTAATCGCCAGCCAGGATATATTTGAATTCTCATTATCTAGTAAGAGTAAGCCGATGGCCCCGATTAAGGTGATGCCACTGATGGCGTTGGTGCCACTCATCAAAGGAGTATGTAACGTGGAAGGAACCTTGTTAATCAATTCCACCCCAAGATATAACGCAAGAATAAAGACTGTAATTAATTGGATGATCATGATGCTGGCCCTCCTAGGTTAAGCCATTGTTTAACTTGAGGATGCACGATGTTTCCCGCATGGGTCACCAGCGTACCTTTGACGATGTCATCGTCCCATTGAATTTTCCAACCTTGGTCAGTTTTCTTCACTAAGTTGTCAATGAAATTGACCATGTTTTTTGAATATAGTGCAGAAGCATTAAACGGTAACTGGGAAGGAATATTTTCTACCCCAACTAGCGTCACCCCGTGGTGGTCACTGATTTGACCTAAGACGGTTAACTCACAATTGCCTCCACGTTCAGCAGCTAAATCCACAATCACTGAACCTGGTGCCATCGCTTCAACCATCGCTTTGGTGACAAGGATTGGGGCTTTTTTACCCGGAATATTCGCCGTGGTGATCACCACATCCATGTCTTTGATCACATCCAATAACAACGCTTGTTGCCGTTGATAATACGCAGCATCCATCGCTTTGGCGTAACCACCTTCTCCACTTGAACTCTCGATGGCGAGTTCAACAAATTTTGCCCCAAGGGACTCAACTTGTTCTTTCACTTCTTTTCTGACATCGTACGCCGAGACAACTGCTCCTAAGCGCTTGGCGGTGGCAATCGCTTGTAGACCAGCAACCCCAACCCCGAGAATTAAAACTTTCGCTGAGACAATGGTTCCCGCTGCAGTCATCATCATCGGAAACATTTTTTTTGCATACATTGAAGCGAGAATGACCGATTTATATCCAGCTAAATTTGCCATCGATGACAGCACATCCATGCTTTGAGCTCGGGTTGTTCGTGGCACAAGTTCTAAAGAAAAACTGCTAATGGTCAATTGATTCATCACATCAAAAAAAGGATGATTTTTATATGGTTCTAATAATCCAATCACCAATTGATTTTTTGTAAAACTTTTTAACATCGGATCTTTGGCTTCTAGATTGGCACCTGAGCGAACTGCACAACAAAGATTTGCTTTCGCTAAGACTTCTTGATTGTTCGCAACAATGGTCACGCCACGTTGGCGGTATTGTTCATCGATATATCCAGATGCTTGACCGGCACCGGTGGCAAGTAAGACAGTAAAACCTTTTTTAATCAATGCTTCTGCATGAGCAGGAATCATCGCCACGCGTTGTTCCTTCACATTCAGTTCTTTTAACACACCAATAATCATATGTTTCCTCCATAGCCGTCTTTTCTATTTTACGTTAAATGATTCATAATTTCGTTAATTTTGATTGGTACCCCTCACGGTCGTTATTTGAATCTAATCTGAATTGCTCATGATAACCAAGAATTAGCTTATTTTTAGGCCCTAAACTTAAGATTAAATCCCTTTTCCATCACCCTAGAAAGCATGAATAAAAAATAAAAACACACCTTTCGGTGTGCTTTATTGTTACGTTGGTGACCCGTAAGGGGTTCGAACCCTTGAATGCTACCGTGAAAGGGTAGTGAGTTAAGCCACTTCTCCAACGGGCCATGGCGCCTACTGAAGGGATCGAACCTTCGACCAACCGGTTAACAGCCGGTTGCTCTACCGCTGAGCTAAGTAGGCAGCAGTGTAGATTTACGCAAAAAAAATAGTAGCATAATCCATCACGATTATCAATCAAATAGACAATGAAAAAGGAGTAGGCCATGCCTACTCCTCTTTTTACTTAGACGTAATATGTTTCAGAGACTTGTTGAGCAATATTGCTCGCGGCGTTATTAAAGACGCCAGTGAAAGCGACCGACATCGCCCCGAATATGGTGAGGACGAGTAAAATCCCAAGGATTTGACCTTTGAGTTCTGCCATGATGCTCCTTTCTAGTAATAAATCCCGATGACCGCATGGCGCACAATCCTTAAGGACATTGGGTTATTACTGATGATCAATGGAGTCACGACCACCTCAAGCCGATACGTCAGCGTGTCACCAAACTGTGGTTGACAGTTGC
>DBCA01000012.1:0-5515 GCA_002292805.1 Caryophanales bacterium UBA970 | reverse complement strand
CCACCTTCTAAAGAAATCCGCTGACCGATGGTGGTTGCAAATGCCTGCAGTTGGGTTTGCTTGGCTTGAATGATGGCAATGTCCCCTGTCATTAATAGGAGCTGAATCACAAAGATGAGCGATAAAATAAATCCTAACTTAGAGGCCATACATCATGCCTGCAATCAGCTGCATCACCCCAATCAATAAACTAAAGGCAATCATGCCAGTTGCCACCATCACATAGCCGTTGGCGTTTTGCATGCCTTCATGAAATTGATTCAATTGACTTTGATAATACTGATGTTCAGCTTGATCAAAGAGGTATTGAAATTGTTGTAGTTGCTGACCTTGACCTCCTTGATTCTCAAGCTGATATAAAGCAAAGAACAATTGTTCAATCATCAAGGAGTGAAATCCACTGGCAAAGTGGAGATAAGGATGAATGGATTTATCCTGATCAATCGCCATCAATAAGTCATGAATGTTCTCGGCTAAATCAGACTTAACAAACGGCAAGATTGTTTGTAGTGCTTGGTAAGGACTGACCGCTTGCATGAGCATGACTTTGATCAAGCGATAGGCATCGATCATGTCTTTCTGTCTTGTCCGAAGGCGTTGGTCTTGTTGATGATCACGGTACACCCATAACCCAATTTCTAAGATGACCACCAGACCAATGCTTAGGATTCCCACTTGTAGCATTGACCAACCGATGAACATCAATAAGATCGGGGTCAACCCACCAAGGACAACATACACGTGAGGATTATTCTTGAGATTCACAATGTTTTCCTTTTTCGGTGTTGCCATTGTTGAAGCCACCATAGATGGGAAAGTGGAAAATACAAAAGGATCAACGTGATGCTGGTAATAAAGATAACGTTTGTCTTCATCACATCAAACAAGTCCATCAAGACGAATTTTGACATCAATAAAATAAATAAATTTAAGATCCAAAGAAAGACCCATTGAAAGAAATACCTTTTGGTCAGGGTTTGAATCTCAATCCTTCTACTTTCTACCATTCTCGTTTGTTGCAAGATGCTATCAAATAAAATCAAGACATCGCCTCCTTGCTCTTCGTAAAATTCCAAGGTGGTGATAAACAACCCATAGAGAGGATGGGTAAATCGTTGCTTTATATTTCTTAGCGCATGGAGTGAATCATTACTCATGTATGGGTCAATCCAATGTTCTTTTTTAAGTTGATATTGTTGGACAACATTGACAAATGTTTCTGTGATTGTTTTTTTGATGGATAAGGTCGTGAGCAAGGTTTGCATCCAGTAATACATTTGTGAATCAATCTTATCTCGTGTTGATTGCCGATACCACATGCTTAACCCAACCAACCACAATCCACATTGAGCAACGAATACTCCTCCACTTAACATAGGAATCGACAATAACCAAAGATGCAAACTGGCAAGCAGCAAGGCAATAAGAAAGGTAAAAAACCAAATCATCACCATGACTCAATCACCTTGCTCACGGTCTTGACATCCACATCGTGATGGAGGATATGAACGACACCCTGATGAATAATGGAGACTTGATCAATCACCCGTTGAATTCCCCCTTCGAATTCGTTGCTCACCAGTTGAACAAGAACCGGAAAGGCCTCTTTGACGTCAACCTTGAATTGATCAGCATGAGACATCGATTCATCAATCAATAACATGCTGACCATCCGTTCATAAATATGGTCTAATCGATCACTATGTAAGGTGGTGATGATGGGATGTCCAGTTTTCACTGACCTTAAGACTTCTTTAAACTCTGATCCTCTTGACTCGGCAATCACCAGCCAATCGGGGTGAGACCGTAATGCCCCTTCCACCATTTTTTGAATTGAATACATTGGCTTAATTTGCCAAACCGTTAAATCTAATCCAGGAATCAAGAGCCCATCAAGTTCAAGAATGTTATCTAGGATAATCACACGCTTGGCTTCCGCCATTAACATCAACAATTCTTTTTGTAACTGAGTTTTCCCACTTCCAGTTTTTCCGGCAATCACCATTGACACATCATGGTCGATTAAAAACTTAAATAGCTTGAACCAAGGAGTTTCATGGGTATGAAATTTCATTACCACATGATTTTCTTTTGGATGAATGTGAATCGAAAACGTCAGCGATGGTTCATATTGTTTGCGACTAACAGAAGGACCAACGGCAAAAATACGATACCTGGCAATGCTCATGTCTACAATGGCATCCATGAAGGTGAATGGCATGTTCATCAAGTTAGCCAATTGTTTAATGAGTTGGTAAGCTTCTTCATACGTCAAGGTGAAGGTCGCTTTCCTTCGGCCATAAATAGAGGATTGGTAAAAGATCGACTCCCCGTTAAAACTAATATCGGTAATATCGTTTTGTTGAAGTAGCGACTTTAAAATCGAGTTCTCCAAATACAACGATGCCTTTTGCACATCACTCATGGCTGGACCAATTGATAATGTCGTTCGAATTGAAAGTCCAGACCGTAAAGTTGAAAGGATAATTCAGTGTTGACCCCAAAACATGTTATGTCGCATAAGGTGATTTGATCGGATTGGAAAAAAGTGAAGGTTAGCCAATAAGGATGCAATGTCTGGTTAAGCTGAGAAGAAATATAATCTTCAATGCCTGAACGCATCGTTGAAGGATCGATACGGATGGTCATGGTTTGATTGATGAACGTGTAATCAACAAAGGCTTGAATCACGCTGGGCGTCAATGAATCAAAGACTAATTGGAAACGATTGAGGACAATCGTAAAATGAAAAATCGATAAACTCATGAGCCAAATCGGAATCATCAAAGCTAAATTAGCCATAAATTTGAATACACGTTTGACTTTGTAAACAACTTCCAAAGATTGCTTTGTTGGCCACATAACTAAACTCATAATCTAGGGTGAAGGTATGAAAATGATAAAACTGTAATTGCAATCGCATCGGATGATGTTTAAGGTCGAGGTATGCTTGCATCGGAAAGAATAAGTAATGGGTTGAAACATAATCCGTCACCGCAATACTACTAGGAAACAATGTTTTGGGATGAACGTAAAGCAAAGGCATTCGAAGTTCAATGGCATGACCAACCAAGATGGGTTGGAGGATCAGCTGACGATACGTCGATTGAACTAATGGTAAACCTTCTAAATCAGGATGATCGGCTATTAAGAGGCGGGCATCTAGAAAGTCAATTTCTTTTGCCAACGCGGATAAAAATCGAATCCGAATCGTTGATACATCAAACCGGCCATAAACTTCATACAAGCGTTGACCAGGCATGCCTTCAAATTGTAAATGCTCACGTTCATAGATGATAAATCCAAGTTGATCGATTCGACTGATCGTATTTGCTGAAAAAAACGACGCATGGAATTGATTGATCGCATAACTTGTTTGGGGATAAACTTTAAGATCAACCGACGATACAAAATTTGTACGATTTGCTTGGAGATGAAGAGTACTAACGTTGCCATCAAATAAATGAGCAGGTAGCACCAGACTTCTTTGAATTAAATTTCTTGGGCTAAATGATTGGGTATATATCAATGCTTGGTAAAACTTTTGATTACTGATTCTCCAAGTTAACGTAATATCATCGGAATACGTATTGGCAAACTGAAAAGTCGCTTGAATGGATTCGGTAGGATGATACGGGGGAATCATCACTTGTTGATAACGGCGAAAGCTTGAAGGTATGCCTCCACCATCCTCATGATAAATCATCAATAAAGTAATGAAGATGAGCATTCTTTTCATCTCATCTTAAAAACGATAGCAATTCCTTTAACGCTTTTCCTTTGATGCGATAGTAAGTGCTGCGGGCGTAGAAATTAATCCACCATTGGTGGCGGTTCTGATTGATAAAATCATTGACGATGATTTGGCGATTTTCTTCCGCCATATGATCAAGAATGTATTGAAAGGCTTCAATGAATTTTAGATTGTCTTCATAAAGTTGCTTTTGTTGACCATCCAATGTCGGTTGATACATCTTGACTTGAACTTGGGCTTGTTTATAACGCCAAGTCAATTGATTCACTTCACGCACCATGACTTTCAGCTTAGTTTGCTCCATCACGTTCTCCTCCTTTCTTCCGCTTTACCTCTTAATAGTGGTCTAAATTATAGTTTGGAATGAAATTAAAATAAAAAACCTCTTGATTGCATTTTCCCCTTATTTCTTCTAAACTTTTGAAAGGAGCAAAGCATGAAAACCATCATTAATGAATCGTTAGATCCTCGGTTCAATTTAGCCTTAGAAGAATATGTTCTAAAATATTTAAATACCAATGAAGACTTTATTTTCCTTTGGCAAAATGCCAATTCGGTGATTATCGGAAGAAACCAAAATACCATTGAAGAAGTGAATGCTCAGTATGTGGTCGAACACAAGGTGAATGTTGTCAGACGTATCACCGGAGGTGGGGCGGTTTACCACGATTTAGGGAACTTAAACTTTTCCTTTATTACCAACACCACCAAAGATAATGTGAACAATTACCGTAAATTCACCGATCCTGTCATTCAAGCGTTACAAAGCTATGGAGTTCCTGCAGAATTTGGTGGACGTAATGACATCCTCGTGGAAGGCATGAAAATTTCTGGCAACGCCCAAGCCTTTCATAAGCATCGATTTCTCCATCATGGAACGATTTTATTCAATGCTGATTTAACGATGTTAGGCAAGATTCTTAATCCCAAACCAGACAAAATTGAATCCAAAGGCATCAAGTCAGTTCGCTCACGAGTCACCAACATCATGCCCTACTTTAAAGATGTTCCTACCATGGCTGAGTTCAAAGATCGTTTACTCAAGAACTTACTGCAAACCAATAACCTCACCCCATTTATCTATACCTTAACAAAGCAAGACCGTCAGAAAATCCAAGAACTCATCGACACTAAATTTTCAACATGGACTTGGAATTATGGCGAGTCTCCAGCGTTCAGTGTAGAAAAGTATGGTCGTTATGAAGGTGGTGGCGTCTCGTTCCGTTTACAAGTGGATAATGGGAAGATTCAATCGGTGAAAATCTTTGGTGATTTTTTAGGAACCAAAGACATCACAGACATTGAAAATGCACTTGCCAATACTCAATTTCAACCTGAAGCAATCAAAGCAAAATTATCATCCTTTACCCTCGATGAATATTTCTTAAAGATCACCTTAGACAATGTCTTAACGTGTTTATTTGCCTAATGGAATAGGTAAAAGAAAAACCATCGAATCATCGATGGTTTTTTCCTTTGATGGACATGAATCTTAAATATGAATAGGTTTATCAATGATGCCGTGGGCAGCTTCCATCATCATTTCTGCAAGCGTTGGATGTGGATGAATCGTATGAACCAATTCTTCTGCGGTCGCTTCTAAATTAATCGCCAGGGTTGCTTCCGTGATCATTTCCGTCGCGGAACTGGCCATGATGTGAACACCGATGATTTCATTGTATGGTTTGGAAACGATGATTTTGACCAAGCCGTCTTTTTCATTTTCACCCATGGCTTTTCCATTGGCCATCACGGGGAAAG
>DBCA01000105.1 GCA_002292805.1 Caryophanales bacterium UBA970 | reverse complement strand
GGCCGAACCGTGGACTCGAGGTAAAAGGTCAAGTTGAGCATCCAAAGGACGAACTTCATCGACTTTACGACCATCTGGTCTAATTTTTTCTTCAGTGATCAGACGTCTGACTTCTTCAGAAATAATCGTTTCTAAAATCATCTCGACTTCTTTGAGTGATTTTTTTTCTGCTTCCGCGTCGTCATATTTCTTAGCTTCAAAAACTGCCTTCACTTCATCTTTGACAGCATTAATTTTGCCTTCACGTTCAAGTTTATCTTTAGTAGCAATCGCACCGATCATCTTTTTAACGGCTAATGAACGTACTTCTTTATTGACGGTTTCATTGACTCGATAAAATTCGAAGACGCGCTTCTTTTGGCCGATTTCTTTAATGATAGATAGTTGGAATGTGCATAGAGCTTTAATCGCTTCATGACCAAACATCAATGCTTCCACCATGTCTTTTTCTGAGATTTCTTGGGCACCAGCTTCCACCATGTTAATGGCGTCAAGGGTTCCAGCCACTGCTAAATTTAAATCGGAAAGATTATTTTGTTCGACGGTAGGATTGATAATAAATTGACCATTGACGCGACCAACAAAGACACCAGCAACGGGTCCTTCAAAGGGAATATCGGAGAGGCCTAGTGCTAATCCAGAACCAAACAAAGCTGTCATTTCTGGGTTGGCATTCATATCCACACTCATCACGGTATTGACGACTTGAACTTCATTACGGAAACCATCATCAAATAATGGACGAATGGGGCGATCAATTAATCGTGCTGATAACGTCGCATGTTCACCAGGACGACCTTCTCTTCTTAAGAATGAGCCAGGGATTTTACCCACAGCATATTGTTTTTCTTCATAAACGACGGTTAATGGGAAGAAATCTGTATCCTTGGCTTCGTCGTTGGCGACGGCCGTGGATAAGATCACGGTTTCATCTAAGCGAACTAACACTGCACCATCTGCTTGTTTGGCAAGTTCTCCGGTTTCCACCACGAGCTTCTTACCATAAAAATCTAACGAAAATGTCCTCTTTGCCATATATTCCTCTTTCTTTTTATAACGTTTGAATTATAACATATCGGATGATGGTAAACGTAGCATTTCTCTTAATACCTCAACCATAAACATGGCATCTTCAACGACAAGAAATTCAAACTTGCCATGATAATTTTCCCCGCCAGTTGCTAGGTTTGGGGTTGGTACCCCTTTGACCGTCAGATTCGCACCATCAGTCCCACCACGAATCGGTGAAGGACTCACTTTCTTGCCTAATGTTTTATAGGCTTGATAAATGCGATTGACAATGTCTGGGGGTTTTTCAACCAAAGGTTTCATGTTCAAGTAACTCGGTTTGATGAGAACGTCGATGGTGTTTTTTCCATATTGAAGATTCATCTCTTGAGCGACCTTGACCATGATGGTTTCTAAGTCCTTTAACTTCTTTAGATCGTGATCCCGAAGAATGTATCTTAATTCTGTTTGTTCAACACTTCCCGTCGTTTCAGTTAAATGAATAAAACCTTTGTATCCTTCTGTTTGTTCAGGAGTTTTTAAACGTGGCAATGCTAAATGGAATGCGGCAGCGATCGTTTGAGAATTGACCATTTGATTCTTGGCAGAGCCAGGATGAATCGCTTTTCCTTGAACTTTGACCAAGGCACTCGAAGCATTAAAATTTTCATAGTTAAATTCATCAATCGACCCGCCATCAAGGGTATAAGCAAAGTCAGCCTTAAATTGTTTCGGATCAAAGTGAACCACGCCTCGTCCTATTTCTTCATCACTGGTAAATCCAAGTTGAATCGGTCCATGAGGAAAAGGTTGTTTCATGACTGATTCCACCAAGGTCATGATGATGGCGACACCAGCTTTGTCATCGGCACCGAGTAACGTCGTCCCATCGGTGGTGACGATGGTTTTTCCACGATGTTTTTTTAAGTTAGGAAATACCTTGGGATCTAAATAGATGTTGCTTTTTTGATTAAGAAGAATCTTTTGACCATCATAATCTTGGATGACGTTAGGTTTAACATTGGCTCCTGACATCTCCGAAGCGGTATCCACATGGGCCATCAGACCTATTGAAGGAGCTTTTCCCCTCACATTACTTGGAATCGTCGCATAAAGATTGCCGGTTGGGTCAAGGCGTATATCTTTAACTCCTAAATCTTGGAGTTGTTTTTTCAATAGGTTTAATAAATTGAATTGTTTAGATGTTGATGGAATGGTTGAGGAATCAGCATCAGACTGGGTGTCTATTTTGACATACTCAAGAAATCGATTTAATAAGTTCATACCTATATCCTTTTTCCCTATTGTAGCAAATAAAAAAACCATTCGGTGTCGAATGGTTTTTGTGATGAATTACTTACGAAGACCGAGTTTGTCGATTAAGACAAGGTAGGCATCGCGATTGGTTTTTTCTAAGAATTTTAGTAACCGTCCGCGGCGACCGACTAAGACTAATAATCCCCGACGACCGTGATGGTCATTCTTATGAGATTTTAAGTGTTCGGTTAGTTCTCTGATTTGTTCAGTGAGTAATGCGATTTGCACTTGTGGTGAGCCAGTATCGGTCGTGGATTTTCCAAAATCTTTGACTAATGTACTGACTTGGTCTTTGGTTAAGCCCATGGTGTTTCCTCCTCTTTTTTTATATTGGCCTTCTCAGCGATCACCAAGTGGAAACTCCGGTGAACATCGAATAAGGTCTAGATAGATTATAGTTTTTTAGTTGAGAAATGCAACTAAAATTCTTTCGGTAAGGTTGATTGCAACTTCAATGCGGTGGATTTATCAATATTCATCTGGTGAATAAGCGCGTCTTTGGTAGGAAACTTTTGTTCGTTTCTTAAATAATGCAAAAAGGCGACTTCCACATACTTCTCATATAAATTGCCTTGGTAATCGAGCACAAACACTTCTAAGGTGGGGTGATCTAGGTTGGCAACCGTGGGATGAAATCCTAAACTTGCCAACGAGTAGTACGTCTGACCATCGATTTTAATCAAGGTGACATAAACCCCATTTTTGGGTAAGTAAAAAGGTCCATCCAAAACGATGTTTGCAGTGGGATACCCCATTTTCTTCCCTTCGCCTAAGCCTTTACCGACATAACCTTCAACACTATAGGGTCGACCTAATAAAGCGGGGATTAGATTTAATTGGCCTTGGTCTAGACAGGCAACAATATCCCGAGTGGATACTTTTTGGCCTTTAACTAATAAATGCGGAACGATATTCAATGTGAATCGTTGATCGAGTTGAATCAACTGGATATTTCCTTCCGCAAGTTTGCCAAACGCAAAGTCAGGACCGCACACCAAATGTTTGCCTCCGATACGAAAAAGAAAATCAAGAAAAGCTTTTGGGGCAATGGCTTTCACTTGCTCAGAGAATTGAACGACAATCAAATAATCAATCCCCATCGATTGAAATAGCTTCTTCTTGGTTTGAAGCGGGGTTAATTGTTGACGTTCCCGATTAGGTTTTGGATTTCGGTCAAACGTCAATAAGGCAATCGGATGACCCAACGACTTTGCTTTTTGAATAAGTTGTTGATGACCAAGATGAATACCATCGAAATACCCAAGACATATGGTCAACTGAGGATGAAGCAAAGGGGAAGTTGATAAATCAGTTTCCCAAATTTGCATTAAAATAGACCTCGTACTGCTTTAAAGATATTTCCTTCGCTACGATCATAAATCGCCAGGACATTTTGTTGGCCATCAATTAATAGCAAACGCGATTTTGGATGTTGAATGATAAAGGGTTTTCCATCCATGACGGCTTTAATTTGAAACGGTTCATTAATCACAACCTGATCCATAAATGATAACCCTTGATACACCGTAAGCCCATCTTGAAGGCTGATGGTTTCTAATGTTTTACTTGCCGCTAATTTATATTGGCCAATCGCGATTCGCGTCAAGGCAGTCAAATGACCAACAAGGCCGAATTTCGCGGCAATATCTTCAGCGAGGGTACGAATGTAAGTCCCTTTAGAACAACGAACAGAAAACTTAATTGTGTCTTTGGTTAACTTAATTAGCTTCATTTCATGAATGGTAATTTTTCGTGGTTCACGGGCAACGGTCTTACCTTCTCTGGCAAGTTCATAGAGAGGAACCCCGTTTTGTTTGATGGCAGAATACATCGGTGGAATTTGGGTTTGTTCGCCTAAAAAAGATTCTAAGGTATCGTTGACGTATTGGTCGTATAGATCAATCAAAGGGGTGGTTTCAGTGACGGTGCCGGTTAAATCTCCAGTATCGGTTTTGCTTCCCAATAATAGCGTCGCTTCATAACGTTTATCCAACGCTTCTAAAAACATCCCTGCTTTGGTTGCTTTGCCTACAGTTAAGATCATTAAGCCATCGGCAAAAGGATCTAAGGTTCCTGTATGACCAACTTTTTTAGTCGAAAATTTATGCCCTAAACCATCAACAAGATCTCTTGAGGTGATCCCGGTAGGTTTGTTTAATAAAAATATGCCATCCATGTGATTAATTCCTATGACATAATATCATTAATCGAAAGGAAGTTCTTGATTCCCATGGCATTACCTCATTTATTCAATGTGTCAAATTCACCCTTAAAAGTTAAAATGGTCACCACCGCCTATGAAGGCATGACGGTGGCCTATCTTCGCTATAAAGTCTTTGTTGAGGAACAACGTATTCATATCGATGAAGAATTCGATGGTAGCGATGCCATCAGTGTCTCCTTTCTCTTATTTTTAGATCATGTTCCTGTGGGGACGATGCGCTATTACAAAGGCGAACAAGGCCATATTCATCCAGGGCGAATTGCCATTTTAAAAACCTATCGCAATCAAGGGTATGGGAAGAAACTTCTTCAATGGTTTGATCAGTATCTTCTTGGCATCTATCCTGAAGTTCACATTGTCTTGCATGCGCAAAAACATCTAGAAAATTTTTATCAGAAGTTAGGGTATCAATCCAAGGGAAAACCTTTTCTTGAAGCGAATATTGAGCATATTGCCATGGAGAAAAAGTTAAAGCGTTCTACTTTTTAATTTTTGCTTTTGCTTCGGCAAGCGTCTTTTCTAATCGTTCAGCTTTTTCAAAGGTGTCATCCAAGAAGAATGCCAAATCAGGAACTTTATAAATGTCCATCCGTTGGGCTAGTTCTGTGCGAATAAAACCTTTGGCTTTCTTTAAAATTTCCAGTTGCTTCAAACTATTCTCAGCACCCATAAACGACACATAAACTTTGGCATAGGTGTGATCAGGGGTAATGTTTGCATCGGTGACAGTAACAAATCCAAGGCTTGGATTATTCAACGAAAACTGAATGATATCCGTGATGTGTTTCACAATCGTGGCATTCACGCGAGATTGACGGTGACTCATTTCTTGTCCTCAACCATTTGGTAAGCTTCGATGATATCGCCAACTTTCATTTCATGATAGTTTTCAACGGCGATGCCACACTCGAATCCCGTTTTTACTTCTTTGACTTCATCCTTCATCCGTTTTAAGGAACTGATTTTACCTTCGTGGACAATCGCTCCACTTCGTAAAAGTCGAATCATTGCTTGATTCATCATCATCCCACTGGTGACCATGCCACCGGCGACAACACCTGCTTTGGTTAATTTAAAGATTTGTCGAATTTCAAATTGACCAAGAACTTTCTCGATCATCTTGATTTTTATCTTACCCTTCATCATTGCTTCCACTTCTTCAAGCAGGGCATAAATG
>DBCA01000006.1 GCA_002292805.1 Caryophanales bacterium UBA970 | reverse complement strand
AACAAGCATAAAAAAAACAAGGCTGAAGGCCTTGTTTGATTCATCGATTTTAACGTATGTTATTCAACGCCAACAATGAACGCATAGACAGGTTGATTGCCTTGTTTGAATTCAAAATCAACCCCACGATACGATTCATAGGTATAATCTTTTAATTTTTCAATGACGGCGTCATTGGTGCCTTCTCCATAAAAAATCGTCACCAAGGAAGAAGCGTCATCGACCATTTGTTCAAGTAAACTCTTGGTTGCTTCATATAATTCTTTTGCCGTGCAAACAATTTTCTTACCAACAATCCCCATGAAATAATCTTTTTTGACTTCAAGACCATTGATTTTTGTATCTTTGATCGCAAAGGTGACGGCCCCGGATTTGACGTTTTTAATCGCGTTATTCATCGTTTCGATATTTTCTGCCAACGAGGCATCGGCCATGAATTGAATGACTGCAGTCAATCCTTCAGGAATGGTTTTGGTTTCAATCACGGCAGCATTGATCAACCCTTCTTCATTCAAGGCGTCAGCAGCTTGCTTGGCTGCCAGAATGATGTTTGGGTTATTGGGAAAGAAGAAGACATTTTTGGCGTTGACGTCACGGGCAGCTTTTAAGAAATCTTCGGTGGAAGGATTCATGGTTTGTCCACCCGAGACAATATGGTGCACCCCTAAATCTTTAAAGGCTTGACCCATGCCTTCACCGGCGGCAACACTGATCATCCCATAAACTTTCTCTTCGACAGGTTGAGGTTTGTTAGCCATCTTTTGATGATCATGACCTTGACTTGATTCCGTGATATTTTCATGTTGAATGCTCATGTTATCAGCTTTCATCGTCACACATTCCCCAAATTTAAATGCATAGGCAAACACACTCGCCGGATTGATCGTGTGGATATGAACTTTCACCAAGTCATCGTCTTTGACCAAGACAATCGAGTTGCCTTGTTGTTCTAAATATTCATAAAATTGTTTTTCAATGAATGGTTTTTTATCAGGATTTTTTTCATCCACTTTCAAAATAAATTCCGTGCAATAACCAAATTCTTCTGCTTCAAGTTTCGCCCCAGCCATTGCCTTACCAGCTTTGGCATTGACCACGGTTGCTTCGAGCTTTTCAACGACTTTGTCCAATAATCCTTGTTCAAATCCTTCAAGAATTTTAATTAACCCTAAGCCACCAGAGTCGACGACACCAACCTCTTTTAAGATTGGTAATAAATCCGGGGTGCGCTTTAAGGATGCATGGGCTTCAATAATCATCACCCGCATGCAGTCTTCAATCGACCAGTTTGGCTTGACTTGATCCATCAACACTTGGGCACTTTCACGAATGACGGTTAACATGGTTCCTTCCACAGGACGCATGACCGCTTTATACGCCACTTCTTTACCTTGAATCCAAGCTTCGGCAAATTGGACCGCATTGATCTCTGGTTTACCTTCAATCGCTTGGGCAAAGCCTCGAAAGATCTGTGACGTGATGACCCCGGAATTTCCTCGAGCCCCCATGAGTAAGCCTTTAGAAAAAGCTTTGGCAAGATTATAAATGTTTTCGTCATTACGGTTGGCAACTTCTTTCGCCCCGCTAGAGACGGTTAAATTCATATTCAAACCAGTATCCCCGTCGGGGACTGGGAACACATTGAGCGCATCGACTTCAGGATAGTAATTATAAAGATTATTACTACCAGAAATAATCATGCGTTTGAGGATGACGCCGTTGATGGTTTTCATAAACTCTCCTAGTTGGTTTTGATCGATTGGATGTAGACATTGACCGCCTTAAACTTGACGGTGAATTTCTTTTCCAAATCGTATTTTACTTTTTTCTGGACTTCATTGATAATCTCAGTCATCTTCACCCCGTAGGCACAGATGAGATATAAGTCCACAACAAAGGCGTCTTTTCGTTGAGAGATGAAAACACCTTTGTTGTAGTCTTTTGATTTTAATGGCTTGGTGGACGGTTCACGTAATAAGGTCTTCTCTGCAATCCCAATCACCCCATACGAAGATAACGCAGCCGAGGCAGCCAATTGCCCGATTGCTTCCGATGAGATATTAATTTGTCCTAATGGGGTTTTTTTGGAAATACTCATGTGAATTTCTTGTAAATTTAGGATACTATATCTAGGCAAAAAATCAAGGAAATAAGGTCTATAAAAGAAAAAAGCCCGGCAACTTGCTATTCTCGGCCTTGCGACCTACCTTCACCGTGACGGTGCTTAACTTCTGTGTTCGAGATGGGAACAGGTGTGACCACCGTGCCATCGTCACCAGACTTTTTTCTTCTCAGGGAGAGATTCCCTGAAAACTAGATACTTATGTTTTGATGTTCTTCTATGGCCTTTGTATATACTTTTACTTGACTCATTTTTTATAAAAAAACTTTAAGAAATTAAGTCCTCGATCGATTAGTATTAGTCGACTGAATGTATCACTACACTTACATCTCTAACCTATCAACCCCTTAACTTTAGGGGGATCTTACTTCTTGCGAATGAGAAGTCTCATCTTGGGACGAGCTTCACGCTTATATGCTTTCAGCGTTTATCTCTTCCGCAGGTAGCTACCCAGCCATGCCCTTGGCAGGACAACTGGTGCACCAGAGCTGCGTCTATTCCGGTCCTCTCGTACTAGGAACAGGTTCCCTCAAACTTCTTTCGCCCACGACAGATAGGGACCAAACTGTCTCA
>DBCA01000041.1:5203-9873 GCA_002292805.1 Caryophanales bacterium UBA970 | reverse complement strand
TCACAGAAAATGTTTTTAATAAAGAAGGATCTTTAATCGCAGCAGTGATGGAACCTGTGGCCATCGGGATTTGAAAGTGTTTCGCCAACTTCGCAAATCGCAGATTTAACTTGCCCGCTTGGTCACTACCACCCGTCATCGCGTTGATATAAAAAGGATAAGGAAAAGTTCGGTTAAATAAGGTGGTGGTTAAATCGATATCTTCAAGGTTAGTTTCAGGAAAGGCGTGATGGATGAAACGAACCTTATCAAAATCATTATTGATGGCATGTTGCGCTAAGGCAAATTGAATGTGATCGTCTTTTCGGTTCATGATTAAATTATATCGGAAAGAATGTGATATTTCTCTTTTTTAATTTGCTTTAGAAATGCGGTTTGTTTACGTTGAGGGATAAACACCAACGTGCAATCTCCCCCGCCGGCACCAGAAAACTTACCAACCCCTTCATATGCATGAGCAATCTTTAAAATGGCGTCAATTCCTTGGGTAAACAAAGGTGCTTTGCTGATGGTTGCTAAGGTTTGAAGATGGCGATGAATGCTGTCAATCAACTTGGTATCCCACGAAGTCATTAAGCTATGAACGTATTGATTGCTTTGTTTAACCCAGTCTAAGGTTAAATGCGGGGTGAGCAATTTTACAAGCGTATGCGAATCTGCCGAGGTCCCGGAATAAATAACGATGGGGGTAAATGGAATGATAAGAATAGGGTTTAATAACAACCCTTCCCAAGGCATGTCGATCAAGGTATGAACGTGAAGGGTTTTAATCAAAGGTAGCATCGTAGGGAGAAATTTCCGATAGTGAATGGGTTTGGCAAAGCTACTACACGCAACATCTCCGAAGGAGGTGTCTTGATAATTTTGCACCGTGGCAATGACGGCAATTTTATAAAGTGTTTCCGCGGTAAAGCTAACCCCGTGGAATGTTAACAGCGCACCAATCAGGGCAACGGTAATCGCACCACTACTTCCTAATCCATACTTTCCATGATCTGCAACCAACGTTGAATCAATGGTGATTGAGAAGATTCGCCAAGGAATTTTTTTTGCTTCAAGCCATTGTCTAACCACTTCCAATGCTAAACGAACATAAGGGTTGGGGATGTCACTGATGATGTTAAACATCATCGATTCTTTTGGGTATTGAAGGTTAATGATTTCGTATTTCTTTTTGGCGGCAATGGTGACCTTTATCCCAATCTTCACAGGGAGAATGATCGCTTCTCCTTGAGGATACGTCACCGCGTATTCTCCCGCTAAGAAAAGTTTTCCTGGGGCAAAATAAGATGCTTTATTGAGCATAGGCTTTGCCACCGATTCGAGTTACTAAATATTTGACGGATAATGTTTTCTTTAAATGTTCTTCCCACGTAGAAAGATCTTTTCCTTGAATTAAGATTTTTACATTTGGTCCTGCATCCATCGTTGCAAATCCCATCAATCCTTGTTGTCGTAGATTTGTCACCATTGCCAAGACTTTGAGTGATTCAGGTTTTTGGTAAAGAACAGGTGGATTGGAATCGGCCATGACCTCATGCAGTCGGGAACTATTTTTTTCAATGGTTTCTCCGACCCTTATCAAATCTTGATCGATGATGGCTTTCTTGATCGTCTGAAAATCTAGATCACTTGCTTTGATCCAAGACGAATAAGATGGCGCTGTTGCCATGGTCACTTTCATCGCATCACGACTGGAGATTGCTTTTTTAGATTCAGAGATAAGGACGACGATCATCCGTAAATCTTTAAATGGATTGGGTAAGGTTTCAATCGATCCGTTTTTGTGCCAAATGGCAAAATCATCCACTAAACTTCGGCAGGAGCTTCCTGATCCCAATCGGGTTAAGGTTGCTAATTCTTGTAAGGTGTATCCTGCTTGAAAAAATGCATTCAAACCAACCGTTAAGGCTGCAAAACCAGATGCTGAAGATGCCAAACCAGATGCCGTTGGAAAGTTATTGTGAGTTCGGATGATCACTTGGGTATCGCGAAAATGTTTCAACACATCTTTGACCCGAGATACTTCAGAGGCATCACCAGGTTTACCATTGATGAAAAATTGAAACGGACCTTCTTCAAACGTTGTTTCTGTATAAAGATCAGTTAAGGTCAACGATAAGGATGTGGTGGTGGGTAACACAAGTTCAGCATTGGCTTTACCCCAATATTTAATTAAGGCAATATTGACCGGCGCACGGGCAATGATTTTTTTCATGATTGTAAATCCATCATCCAGACTTCTTGGGTATGTTTTTTCTTATAATGTTGGATTATTTTTTCTGCGACGAACTTCGAATCAACCAAAGCAATCATTGAACCACCAAGGCCACCACCCGTTAATTTTGCCCCTAATGCCCCGAGGTGAAGAGCCTCTTCTACCATCGCATCTAATTGAGGATGTGACACCCCTAACTCTTGTAAATGGAAGTGAGTTTGGTTCATGTATTTTGCAATTTCTTCAAGACTAGATTTTTCAACAGCTTCTTTAAACAAGATGGCCATCAACCCTAAAGACTCTAAATGTCCTTGAGCAAGATTTTGAGTAAATAATTTCGCCACTTTTGCAACGGCTTCTTTGGTGCTACCTTTGACACCCGTGTTGGCAACGACCAAATAACCAGGTAATTGGATGGTTAACTTTTCTGGATCTTTTCCTTTGATGAAATACCAAGCGTGGTCACTCGTGGTGGTCAAGGCATCGATGCCGCTGGCAGATCCATGAACAAGCTTTTCTGCGAGTTGGGTTTTCTCAAAACGAAGAGTTGGGGTTATTGACGTTTCTGAAAGATCATACAACGCTTGGACAAGGGCACCACTGATGGCAGCACTACTCCCCATCCCAGCAGAATTAGGAATATGGTTTTCGATCTCAACCATGACAGGACCATAACCTAATGAAGGACGAAGTTCGTCCACCATAAACTTAATGAATAAAAGTTCTTGAGGCATGTTTGCCATGGAACCTTGAAATAAACTTGAAGATAAAGAGTCTTCATCATTGAGCGTGACGATAACTTTTGTTTCTAAGGGTAAAAAGGGTAAGGCAATGCCGGGATAGCCATAGACAACTGCATGTTCACCAATCAAGATGATTTTTGCATGCGACACACCAAAACCTTGTTTTTTCATCTCTTCTATTTTACCTCATTCGATTCAAGCATCTAAGGATTAAATTTTAAATGTTATGCTATTGTAGTTTTAAGGTAAAAACACTTATGAAAACAAGAAATCTGTTTGGCACTTTATTCACCACCGTGGCTTTAACCGCTTGTGGTGGTTTCTCGCTTTCCTCAAATCCAACCTCTTCTGCGCTGACCATCGAGGAGTCATTTAATCAACCAAATCGAACAATGTTACGTTCGTTAGCAACCATGTTGTCAAACCCTGGTAACGCGATGAGAACCAATCTAAACATCAACGCGGAAATTTTCTCAGAAGTTATTTTACCTAACTATCAAACTTCCAATACTTTTCAAATCGCTGCCAACGCAGAACTGGCCATGAACACACCAGAAACTGGAAATGGGAATGCCGAATTAAACATCAATTTTGACAGATTTGCATTATTATCTTCTATCGGTTCCGATGATGGAAGTTTTAGTTTTACGGATGAAACCGTGGTAGAAAATCAAACCGCAAACTTATACATCGAAGAAGGTTTAGCCTATGTCAATTTATCAGAAGACGCAACAACCATTGCCCGATTATTATTTCCCTCTGCCAACCGTGAATTCCCAACTCAATTCAAAACCCCTTTTGAGTTAGAAGGCTTCACGGGTAATTTTATTCCTCAATTGACTGAAGAAAATATTGATCGTTGGGTGGAAACGTCTTTACCGATGGTAGACTCACTCAACTTACTCAACAAAACGTTAACAGGTTCAACCCTTTCAATTGGTTATGAAATCACCCAAGAAGATTTACCGGTTATTTTTGAACAAATGTATCTTGGAACCATCACCAGAGACGATTTAAATGAAGAAGAAAACTTACGACTTGATCAATGGATAAACGATAGTTTAGCCGCGGTTACCCTCAATGAATTTCAACTATCCTTTAGTGTGAACCTATTGACCAATCTTATCGAAGCCTTATCGATTAATATCGATGTGGATAATCAATATCGTTTTGAATTAAGAATGCCTGTTTATGATCCAGAAAATCCTGAGGCTGATGGCTATGGATACATCGAAGGTGATCCATACACTCTGGAATGGACGTACAATTACGATTTAGATATCAATGCTCAAATGGAAGTTTTAACTGAATCGATTATCTTCATTGCCCCGATTAACAAAGAAGAATATGAGTTAATTGACCTTGATGTTGAAGATCCGAATTTATTTTAAGTCTTAACCCATCATCCTTCCGTCACAAAATTATCCAAATCCTTTACAATGCTACTTGGGTATCACAACGTGGTTCCAAATTTAAATCGTATCCAATCCACAAGTTTCTTAAAATTATCACTTCCTCTGATTTTAGAGATTACTTTTGTGATTGTTGTCTCTAACCTCGTGGTGTGGATGTTATCCGCGTATGACGACTCGGTGGCTGCCGCGGTGTCGATCGCTGGACAAATCAATAACACCGTCTTCTTGTTCTTCTCCATCATCTCCATGGGTGCTGGGATATTACTAGCCCAGTCGGTTGGCGCGAAATCCCCT
>DBCA01000041.1:0-5160 GCA_002292805.1 Caryophanales bacterium UBA970 | reverse complement strand
CTTTTCAATCTTATTTGCGATCATTGGCACTGCTGTGTTTGTTCTTTTTTATCAACCAATCTTTTCTTTTTATCAACTTGAAGCATCGGTTCAAGCGTTTGCAGAACAATATGGATTAATTCTTGCCCCTTTATTTATTCTCAACGCCTTATTTTTAGTTTTTAACCAAACGCTCTACGCTCACGGAAAAACCGTGGAAGCGTTGATTGCCTTAATCTTCTGTGACACAAGCATTCTTGTATTTTCTTACGTGTTGATCTTTGGTGTCCCTTGGTTAGGGATTCCAAGCCTAGGGGTTGTCGGAGCAGCCATCGCCATTGGCATTGGTAGACTTGTCTACTTTATTGGACTTGCTTATTTTATTAAAAAGAAATTAAATCTACGCTTTCAGTTGCCCAATGAAAACATCTTTCGTTCCAAGACCACCAAACTGTTATTCAAAGTTGGTGCACCAGCGGTGTTTGAAAACATCAGTTACACATTTTTCATGATTTTAATTACCCGCATCATTGCCGGGTATGGCACAGAAGCGATTGTTGCAAAAGCTTATTTTGATTCCTTGGCGATGTTCACGTATTTCGTCATGGTCGCCTTTGCCAACGCAAGTGCAATTAAGGTTGGTCAGTTGGTGGGTGGTGGAGAATTTGCTGAAGCAGAAAGCACCATCAAGTATGCCTTGAAGATTTCTTATGTGGCAACGATTGTTCCTTCCCTTACCCTTGCCTTGCTCATGGGTGTGATTGGCCGACTCTTTACCGATGAACCTGTGGTTTTAACCTTGTTGGTGAGTGTGGCGATTGCGGATATCTTTTTAGAATTTGGACGGGTAATGAATGTCGTGGTCAACCGAGCAATCAAAGCCAGTGGAGATGCTCGTTATCCCCTTATCTCCATCATCATCGTGGAATGGATCTTTATCTTACCGTTAGCCTATCTTCTCGGCGATTGGTTGGAATTAGGATTACTAGGCATTTGGATTGCGCTCGCCCTCGATGAAGTGGTCAGAGGCATTAATCTATTTATTCGTTGGAAATCAAAACGTTGGCAAATCAAATCAAAGCACTTAAATCAACACATTCACGCATCGTCTAATTAACGAATCCAATCAAACTTTGTTATGATGAAGCCATGAAAGAAAAATTAAAATCTCTGAGAAATGAAGCAATTGCCTTGTTAACCAAACGAGGTGTCACTTTAGATGAAGTGGTGGATTGTGTTTATTACCTGCAAAAAGATTATCACGCCAATCTTGATAAAAAGGTCCTGTTAGAATCGGTTTTATCCGTCCTCGATAAACGAGAAGTTCAGTTTGCGTTAATGACAGCGATTGAACTTGATATTTTAGCTGAAAACAAAAGCTACCAGAATAAAGAATTAGAAGCGATTGTTCGCCGTGATGAAGGATTATTTGGAACTGATGAAGTGCTTGCCTATAGCATTTGCAATTTGTATGGATCGATTGCTTTAACCAACTTTGGCTTTATTGATAAGCAAAAATATGGGGTGGTCGCTCGTCTCAATGAAGAAGGTAAAGACGGCAAACATTGTCATACTTTCCTTGATGACATGGTTGCTGCCATCGCTGCAGCTGCCGCAAGTCGGTTTGCTCACTCTTAGTGATCATGAATAAAAAGTTCATCTTATCGTCAGGTTTGCTTGCCATGCTAACCGCATGTACCTTTTCATTACCTTATCCTTCCATCAGTGGAGGACAACCTCTTCAACCAACCTCGTTGCCTCTTGGTCATGATGTCGGTAATTTTTGGTCAATTCCTGCGACAGGAAATCCAAAAGTCTTGGTCGTTCCTATTGATTTCCCAGATCTTCCTTTTAACAATCCAACGCAAGTTGTCAGCAACATTCATCAAGCTTTTAATGCAGAAACAACCGATCCTTTTCAATCCGTGAATGCCTATTATCAAACATCTTCTTATGGGTTACTCGACCTTGAAGGAGTGGTGGTTGCCCCTTATCAAACTCAATTTACATCTTTATATTATTCAAACTTAAATGATGACGGTGGTGACGCGAACACCGTGATCATCGACGAATTGATGAATGCCTACAATGACACGATCGATTTTTCTGATTTTGATTTCAATAACGACGGAACCCTGGATGGCCTTTATATGATTTATAACCACCCTGCGGAAGGTTGGAATAGTTTTTGGTGGGCATATTTATATGAATACTTTGGAGATCAACGTTTTGATGATGTCGAGGTTAGCTCGTATGTGTGGATGCCTTATGAGTTGATGGTGGTGAATAACCAAATCGATGCAAGCACGATCATTCATGAAACCGGTCATAAGCTTGGTTTAGAAGATTATTATGATTACGCATCGGATGATGGGTCCAATAATGAATGGGGTCTAGGTGGTGCTGACATGATGGATAGCACCGTTGGCGACCACAATCCTTTTTCTAAATTATTATTAGGATGGATTCAACCAAAAATTGTCACTGAAAGCATGGATTTAACACTCAATCCATTCAGTACCTCTGGTGACGCTTATATCATCACCGATGATTGGAATGGAAGTTTGTTTGATGAATACATCATCGCCATGTATTACACACCCACCGGCCTGTATCAAGGTTTTGATGATTTCTTTTTTGATGGACAATCAGGACTGATTCTATATCATGTCGATGCAAGGTTAGGACCAAATTCGAGTGCGAATTACCCAACCTATTTTTTAAATAACAACACCGACAGTAACTTCAAACTCATTCGCTTTATTGAAGCAGATGGCAACAATTCACTCTATGATCGCGATCCTCAAGGGTGGATGTGGGGTAGTGATGTGTTCCGACCAGGTGCTATCTTTGGTTCTACCAACAATAGTGGATATGCTTGGAATCAAGCTAGTCGTGGTCAAGTTCCTTTCACGATTCGGGTCAACGAAGAAGCCACTGGGATGAGTGAGTTAACCATCAGTGTTCGGTTTTAATGTATGGAACATTTAAGAGTCTTAAGTGTATTCAACGTCCTCTTCTATCTTGCTAATCTATTATGGATTTTAGAGTTTGTCTTTTTTCGAAATAAAAAAAGACTCGGTCGATTTCAAGAAAAGAAATCGTTTTGGTTTTTGATTGTCGCGATTGCGTTTGTCATCATCAGCACGATTCAATTGTCTGCTAACAACTTGGGTAAGATGAATGGCAGTGACATCTATCCATTCTTTCAGGTCCTTGCCTTGGTTTTTTACCTGATTGGTTTATGGCTACGTTATCGTGGTTCCAAAGCATTAGGAGAAAACTTTACTCGTCATGTCGCGGTGTCTACGTCGATGAATTTGGTATCCACTGGACCTTATCAATACCTAAGACACCCTTTATATTTAGGGTTGTTCTTAATCACTCTAGCCTTTCCCATCTTTGTAGGTAATTGGCTTGCCCTGGTGATTGGATTACCACTTCTCTTGATTGGTTTTTCTTGGCGAATGAAAGTTGAAGAACTCGCACTCACGAAGATTCACCCACATTACGCACAATGGTTAAAACAACGTTATCGCTTTATTCCATTTATTTATTAATCGATTGAGCTTTAAATCTTGATATAGACGCGGTCGCCATTTTTTTGTTCGATATCAATCAACACCAACGGGCGGTGAAGTTTTCGTAAGACTTTAAGTTGATCAAGAATCATCTTTCTTTGTTGAAAAGAGACTTTCTTTCCTTCATAGGTAAAATACTTTAGAAATGTTTTCAACACCAAAGGCCCTGAAGGTAACCAAAGAGAAATTTTCGTTTTGTTTTGTTCTTTAATCAAGATACGCATGGTTACTCCACAACGATTTCAACAAAGTCACCGTCTTTACTTTCAATCTCAACAATCTTTCCAATCACCCCTTGCTCAACCAAGGCCATGACTTTGTTAATGTCGATATCTTTAAGGACATCTTTTCCATCGATCTTAGGGGTGACACCCATGTCGAGGGCGACCTTCACCAATGGCCAGGGTAAATTCACGTTCACCTTATCCCCATCTGCAGAGAGAACTTTAATCTTAAACACCAAGCGATTGAGATCTTTCTTTTGGGCGGTGGTGGTCATGCCTACCACCGCTTCGGATTGATGACCTAATAAAAAATCAATAGACGTTTCAAAAGTACTGGCGATGGAAGCTAGCAGTCCAACATCCGGAAGCGATACGTCTTTCTCCCACTTGCTAACCGCTTGGGCAGAAACATTTAATTTCTTCGCTAATGCTTCTTGCGTCCAACCCTTCTTTTTACGGAGCTCTGTTAGTCTTTTTCCAAACGATTCTTTCATGTTATCTTCCTCTTTTCTACTTACATTATCGTATGAAATAAACTGAATAACTAACGATAGATGGTTGATATTTCTTGTTTTATTCGCTTCGCGGTTGTCTTTTAAACAACCAACAGTTGTATCTACTCAAAGTCTAACATGATTCCTTTTTAATTTTCTTGGTTTTAGCATATAATTTTAACGTTGATGCTTGTCAATTTGAAGCAAGTGGTCAACTCAGGAGAAAAGGTATGAAATCAACCCTCATCCATCCAGACTTTGAAAGTGTGTTGGTGTCGGAAAAAGACATTCAAGACATCTGTCAAAAACTAGGCGATCAAATTAGTAAAGATTACGCGGGTAAAACCCCTATGATTCTCGCAGTGCTCAAAGGGGTGGTTCCCTTCTTAACCGACTTATCCAAACACTTCAAGTTTTATTGCGACTATGAATTTGTGGCCAGTAGCAGTTACCACGGTGGGGTGGTCACCTCGAACTGGGTCGAAATCTATCTCTGGCCTCGTCTAAGTCTAAAAAATAAAGACGTGATCATCATTGAAGATATTGTTGATTCGGGTCTCACCATTCAAAAGATCAAACAGAAAGCAGTCAGTGAAGGCGCAAAGTCGGTTAAAGTGGTAACCTTCCTTGATAAACCAGAAGGAAGAAAAGTGAAGTTTGTCCCTGACTATATCGGCAAATCCATTCCTAAACTCTTCGTGGTAGGTTATGGATTAGACTTCGATGAAAAATATCGCAATGTTCCTTACGTCGGTATCCTCAAACCAAGCATGATCAAAATGAATCCCAAGGATTATCCTTGGCGAAAAGGAGAATAATCATGGACTTAAAAAAATACATCACCTCGGTACAAGATTTTCCCATCAAAGGTGTTTCCTTTAA